>JAFGRV010000059.1 GCA_016934975.1 Spirochaetales bacterium
AAAAAGAAAAATTTTTAGAGAAATTTGAAATATCCAATGTATCTGATCAATCAAATTATGAAATCGATGTAGAATTTACTGCAATGGACGATAGTATAACCAGACTTTATTCTGTTAAGTTTAATAAGAAATATTATTTAAAGCCTGGTGATTATAAATACACAATTTTCATAAAGAATTTACTTTTATCACAAAGTAATATTACAATTGTAAAAGGTTTCGAAAATAAAATATGGATAAGCTTTTAACCAGCGCCGAACCTCTGAATCCTCCCCAAACTTTAATATTGAAAATATTAAAATAACCTGCTATACTTTTATTAGAGGTATGAGGATGAGTATAATTGAGAAGAAAATTCAAGATTTGCCACCGGATTTGCAAAATGAAGTTATTGATTTTATTGATTATTTGATAAATAAAAAAATGGTCCGGCAGAAAGGAAAACGGCCTTTTGGTTTATGTCATGGTCAAATTAAAATAGCAGATGACTTTAATAATCCGATTGATGATGAAACTTTAGAATCATGGGGCATGCTTTGAACTATTTAGTCGATACTCATATATTTTTATGGTATATAAATGGTAATGAGAAATTAAAACCTAATTATAAAGTAGTCATTGAAGATTTAGAAAATAGTATTTATATCAGTACAGTTTCTATATGGGAATGTATAATTAAGGCTAAAATTGGTAAGCTGGAAATTCCAAAGCCTATTTATGATTACATAAACACTAAGCGAATAGCGCATAAAATTGAAATTTTAATTATAATTCATTATACTTTTTGGAAACTTTACCGGATATACATAAAGATCCTTTTGATCGTCTTATTATTTGTCAGGCATTAAGTAATAATTTAATACTCATCACGGATGATGAATCTTTATCAAAGTATTCTGTTCAAAAACTATAACCAATGCAGCTGAATAATTATTTTTAAGAGACAGCCCTTAATAATTATTTAACCATACCTTAATTACTTCACCAGGATATAAAAATTCCGGGTTCGTGAATAATTACCATAGATTATATCTGCTTTTATAAGGGTGATTCCCCGTTTTAATCCGGTGATAACGCCCTCCGACGTGATAGAAGCTCTCGCCGGCCTTAAGACTTTAAAAGTGACATCTGCTCCTTTAATAATGTCCATGGTTCACCCTTATTCACGTATAATTATATCACGACACGCCAAAGTCAGCCATTCCACGCCGCTGTTTCCGATCACCACGGTATCCTCAATCCCTATCACTCCCCGGCCCGGGAGATTTACCTTCGGCTCTATGGCAATCACCATTCCCTCTTCCAGGGGATATTCCATGTTCGGTGCGATAAAGGGCGGTTCATCCAGTTCTATCCCCACCCCATGACCGACAAATTTTACTTTTTCCGTACCGATCCCCATAAAGGTATCCGCATATCCCCTTTCTTCTGCCATTTTCAAAGCGAGATCGTAGGGCTCCTGCCAGAGCACCCCCGGCTTCAGCTTTTCAATCACCGCTTCTTCTATCTCTCCCATAGCCTGGTATGCTTTTTGTACCTCATCCTCCGGCCGCCCCCAACAGAACATCCTGCTCATATCAATATGATAGCCTTCCCATGTTACTCCGTAGTCCAGCAGGACCGGAACGCCTTTTTCCACAACCGATTTTGTCGCCCCAAAGGGTACTGCCGGGGACAATCCTTGCCCGGAACTGATACCGTTGAAGCGTGTCGGTGTGCCGGACCTCACGCCCGCAGAACAGATTCCATATCCGAAATCAGCACCTTCCTGGCGGCTGTGATTGATACCGAGCCCGGAAAGCCGGAAATAGTTTTCCAGTACAGCAGATAATTCCAACTCCGACATCCCGGGTTTAAACTCATTGATTAAAATATCCGGAATTTGATTCATGATCCGGGCGGCTTCCCGGTGATAGGCGATTTCCCGTGTACTCTTAACGGCCCGTAAAAGCCTCACTTCCCATGAAATATCCTCAAATAAAACCTTGGAAACGGTTTCCGAAATCTTTTTATAGATACCCAGATGAAAAGTATCATAGCAAATCCCTATTTTGGATTCCGGCTGTAATCCCACCTCTGCCAGGATACTAAAAAACTCTTTTGTATTCCGGAAGACCATCAGTTTGATATGTTTTACTTCTTCTTTGATCCGTTCGATCCCTTTCCGGGCAATAACCGTGATCCCTTTCCCGGCTGAAACCACCATATACAGGGGCTGATACGACCCTGTATAGTAGTAAATATCCCGTGGATAACTGAATAAAACCATATCCAGTCCTTTTGCGGTTATTACATCCTGTAGTTTCTTTACTCTGTCTTCTAATTCAAACACTTCGAAAATATTCATATTTATTGATATTAAAAGTAATAATTCTCTGCAAGCCCTTTGACAAAAAAAATTTATAAAGTGTCTTCTTCATTGTTTACGCAAGAAGGGCTGTTAATACCTTTCCCGGGGCTATTTTTGGATTTATAAAAGGATTTTATAAAAAACCTTGCCCGGAATGAAAAAAACAATTAAATTATAAATATATTGGAATAAAAAAACATATTTATAAATGAGATCCGGAGGATGCAATGAATAAAAAAATGTCGATTATTTTTATAGTATTGCTGAGCATAGGAATACTTGGATGCCAGGTAGATCCGGGATCAGAATCCGAACCCACACCGACACCAATAGACGAATCTTCACCCACACCCATTGATGAGCCCACGACCACACCTTTAACAGAGTCCACCCCCTCACCCATACCTACAGACGCACCCACTCCCATAATCACACTGGAACCCGGAATAGATACGATTACCGTTACATTTACAAACAGTTCTTCACTTAATCCCGCGGATTCAATACTCATTATATCGTGGGGGCCGGGAAACGACCCGGAGGGAGATTTTGTTGTCGAAGAACCGACATTCCCCTATGTATATGAAATATCAAGCTATACTCCCGATGAAATCTATGGAGTTGTAGGTATATTGATGGATTCCGATGGCTATAGTGCTTTTGGATCAGATGAGTGGGATACGTCCGGCGGTGGAGATTATACAAGAACGATTACTATAGAAGATCCTCAATACTAATTTTCTTAAGAATCAACTATTCCTTAATTCTTGAAATAAATTATTCTATCCTTACATACCTGCTTTTTACCAGGGTATTATTAAAGATCTCAGTTTCTATATGTGCAAATTTAATTTCCAGGGGCATATCTGTAAACAAGGGAATTCCCGACCCTAAAATAACAGGCACTTTCGTTATAATAAATTCATCAATCAAATCCTGCTTTAAAAAACTCCGGATAGTTTGTCCGCCATCAATATACAGATTATTACATCCTCTGTCTTTCAAAGAAGTAAGTATTGTTTTTAACTTCCCGGTAACAATCTCTGCTTTATCCCTAAGATTATCCGGAACTTTTTTTAGGGTTGAGCTTAAAACAAAAACAGGTTTAAAATATGGCCACTCATGAAAACTTAAAACTGCTTCAAAGGTTTTTCTCCCCATAATGATCCCGTCAATCCTGTTCAAAAAAGCGGCAAACCCGAAATCGCTTTTACCGGGATTTGGTATTTCCATCAACCAGTCCAAATTCCCATCCTTCCGGGCAATATATCCGTCTAAACTGGTTGCGATATAGACGATAGTGGACATAACAACCTCCCGGATTTGATCTTATGATTATTTTATCATAACATCATCCATGCCAGGAATGCAACCCGGAGAGAATTCTTCTTAACATCCTTTTATTATGCAGGAGAACCGGTTATTCGTATGTATCAAAATACTGCATTCACATATGGGGGATTAAAATCCGGATTATCAACCGCACCTTCCACCATTGACTGGTCTGTCTTCTTGTAAATATATGTTATGGTTGGAGATACGGAAAGCATGTAGTTATCAAAAATACTCCAGTAGATGTCGCTATCTTCAAAATAACCTGACGGATCATCGGTGATGGTTATGGAATTCCCTGTTCGGCTGTACGTCACATCATAATCACTATTGTAAACAAACCGATCCGGATAATTATCTGTAATTTCACTTCCGGCAGGTTCCCCCGGATCGATAAACTCATACAGGTAATAGACACGCAGTTTTGAATCCGTTATTCCCGCGTATCCACGAATTAAATAGGATTCATTTTCACCATCATCATCAATATCGGTATAGAGGTAATTTAAAAACCACAGATAATCGAAGGGTGCCATCGCCGTATATAAGAGATTTTCTTCCTTCATTATTTCCCAGTACCCTTCTTCCGAAAAATCCCCGGTGGTTCCCATTTCAATAAGTTGAACATTATCGATGGTAATCTGAGCACCTTCATCACATTTTCCCACCCATAGTTTTAAGTCAGGGACAAGATCTTCCTCTAATACCTCAAAATTATCATAAAATCTCCATGACATATCAGCCTGGTAAGCATAAGCAGCTCCGCTGCCATGTATAAGCATCCAGTTACCATCCCCGCCTCCGTCATGCTGAACCATAGAACTGAAATTTGTGATAATCGATGCCTCAAAGTCAAAACCCCAAATATAATGCATGCCAGTCCGGATTGCAACTCTCTGCATCAGCATTGTATGCCAGCTTTCTTCACTTGTCGCAACAGTAATCGTTGCCTCGGAGTTGCTTGTGTCCAGCACACTGTTTTCCGCATTTGTTCCGGCTTCTCTGTAAAAGTACCACTCATTATCCCCATCTGAAAAATCCCCGTTTTTTATTATATTTTCCACAATTTCAGGTGTTGGCGTAGGACTTTCAGCTATCGTAGGTGTTGGCTCACCTTCCGGAGCCGGATTACACCCCGAGATAACAAGAATAATGATAAACAGTATAAAACAGAAAGACTTTTCATTCTTCACAGCATACCCCTTTTCATAAGTGTTGATAGTTATACTCACCTGCTTTGAATTTATCAATTCTTACGCCTGGTTATATCATCAAATTCTTTATGGTAAAAGAAATTGGCTCACCTAACTGCTATCGGAAATACCGATAATTTAAAAAATTGTCAGTGAAGTTATCTA
>JAFGRV010000472.1 GCA_016934975.1 Spirochaetales bacterium
CTGTACTACTCTATGCAAAAATCTTGGTATTATTCCAGGATTTTTGACCCGTAGTACTGAGCGTTGGCCCGCACCTATGTCTTGACTCATAGACAATTTTCAGGTGTCAGGAAAAATATAGATTTTTTTGTATCGGGTTGTGAGCCCCAGGCCGACGCCGGGAAAGATTTATGATAAAAAAGCCCGGAAGAAGCATCGATTGATGTTATTTTTAAACATTTTGTACATGGAATAAAATGAAAAATAGAATTATAACAGTATGAAAGTTATAAAATAGACAACATACTGGAGAAATTCATAAAAAAAAGTATTCTATAGAGAAACAGGAGGTGAATCATGAAAATTCTTATACTTGGTTCCGGAGCTCGTGAGAGTGCGCTTGCATGGATGTATTCTAAAAGCAAAATCATAAGCGGACTTTATACAGCCCCGGGAAATGCCGGAACACATGAAATCGGTGCAAATATAGATATCGATCCAATGGACTTTGAGTCAGTGATTCGCTGTTGTAAAGAAAAACATATCAATTATGTATTTGTCGGCCCGGAAGCACCTTTAGTCGAGGGAATAGTAGATATACTTAAAGAAGAAAAAATAACTGCCATAGGACCGTCTAAAAAAGCTGCTCAACTTGAAGGGAGTAAAACGTTTTCAAAAGATTTTATGGTAGCTCATCATATTCCAACGGCTGCAAGTGAAGAATTTTCAGATTACGAGTCATTTAAATCATATGTGGAATCCCGGCAAGGCATGTTGGTAATAAAAAAAAATGGACTTGCCGCAGGCAAGGGCGTATTGGAATCTGATAATACAAGCCGTCTTCTGGAATTCGGGGAAAATATTCTTAAAGAAGATTCTCTCCTCGTGGAAGAGTTCCTCACCGGCTATGAAATTTCTATTTTTGCACTCTGTGACGGGAATAACTTTATTATTCTTCCTCCATGTTCGGATTTCAAAAAAGCACTTGACGGGGATACGGGGCTCAATACCGGGGGAATGGGCTCAATATGTCCCAATCCATGGGTTAATGCAGAACTTAAAGAACAAATTAAAAGAGAAATAATTGAACCGACATTTACCGGACTTAAAAAGGACGGTCTTATTTATAAAGGTATCCTTTATTTCGGTCTCATGATTACTCAAAATGGTCCGAAAAATCTTGAGTTTAATGTACGCTTTGGTGATCCTGAAACACAGGTTCTCCTGCCAATGATTAAAACTGATTTCGGAAATATCACAACCGCAATTGTCAATGGAACACTTGATACCATACCAATTACCGAAAGCTCTCAATCCGCAGTCGGTGTTGTTGTGGCGAGTAAAGGCTATCCCGGTCAGTATAAAAAAGGTGTAAAAGTACAGCCAATCCCCGAACTTCCGAGTAAAGATGTACTCATTTTCCATGCATCGACAACAATTGATGAAGAGGGAGAAGTATTTACCGGTGGCGGACGATGTTTTTCCGTCGTCGGTCTGGGTAAAGACACAATCGAAGCTGCCTCACGCGCATACAAACATATTGACGTGATTAATTTTGAAGGTGCATGGTACAGGAAAGATATCGGTAAAAAATTTTTTATAGATGAGGATTAATAGACCATGAAAGACATACTTTTTATTATTGGATCTGAATCAGACAAACAGCAAGTGGAACCCGGCATAGAGATTATAAAAGAAAAAGGATTAAGTTATGAACTTCATGTTTTTTCTGCCCACAGAAATCTTGATGAACTCCTCGTTTTTTTAAAAGAACGGGAATCAGAATTCCGGGTCATCCTTGCAGCAGCAGGGCTCTCTGCCGCGCTTCCCGGAGTAATCGCTGCAAAGGTAACTTTACCTGTGATCGGTATCCCTCTTGTCGCCGGAGCATTAGCAGGAATGGATGCTCTCTTATCTATTCTCCAGCTTCCCAAAGGTATCCCGGTCGCCACAATGGGAATTGGAAAACAGGGAGTGATTAACGCCGTTCTTCTTGCAGAAAGAATAATTGGTATAAAATAAAAAACTCTTATTAAGATTTCAGTAAATAGAAAAGCCGTGAGAATCCGTTTATCTTCCCAATAGATCAGCATAGAGTTAAGGAGAAACATCCCGAATTCAATATTCCAGGATTGAAGCTTACAGGTGTTCATGATATAATCCGCGGATGAACCAAATGCTTTTACAATCACTCATAAAAGGATTAAAAATAAAAAATATTAAGGGTGAACGTACAATCCCGATCCGGGGTATCACCTATGACTCCCGAAAAATAAAAAATAATTTCATTTTTACCGCGCTTCCGGGATTTCATACGGATGGTCATCAACATATTGAACAGGCTGTTAAAAACGGCGCTTCAGTTATTATTCATGAAAAGGAAATCGACACGTTTATCCATGGGATAACATACATTCAAGTGGAAAAAATAAGGTCTGTTCTTTCCGCTGTCTCTGCGGCTTTTTTCAACCATCCCTCGCACAATCTCGGTGTGATCGGAGTAACAGGCACAGACGGGAAAAGCACGACTGTCTGGTTTATCGATCAACTGCTCAATGCACTTGGAGAAAAATCAGGATTTCTCTCTACCGTGCAAATAAAGACCGGCGGGACTATCATCAACAATCCCTTCAGACAATCAACACCGGAAGCGCCGGAGATCCAGGAAGTACTCTATCAAATTCGTGAATCCGGAAATGACTTTGCTGTCCTTGAGGCGACATCACACGGATTATCCGATCGTACTGCCCGCCTTGCTGATGTTGATTTCGATATCGCCGTTCTTACAAATGTCACCCATGAACATCTTGAGTTTCACGGTTCCTTTGAGCAATACAGATCGGACAAAGCGAATCTTTTCCGTCTGCTCGACAAAAAGAATCCCCGCAAAACAATTAAAAACCTCAGGCTTCCCGGCTATGGAATTATTAATAGTGATGATCCGAGTTGTGCCTATTTTTCTTCGATGACACAAAAAAAAACTTTTACCTACAGCATAAAAAATAAAGCTGCAGATCTCTTTGCAGATTCACTCCTTCTCTCTCCCTCAGGCACAACATTTACTATTATTGAAGGATTATACAAAAAAGACACACGCCTCAATATCCCGGGGGCATTTAATATCGAAAACCTCCTTGCAGCAAGTCTCGCAGTCTGCAAGCTTCTTAATGTGCACATATCCGATCTCGTACCATTTTTCCAAAAGCTTCTCCCGGTCAGGGGAAGAATGACCACGATAGATGAAGGACAACGTTTTAAGGTGATTGTCGATTACGCACACACGCCATCTTCGTTTAAAAAAATAATGCCGATGATGCGGCACCTTACGAAAGGAAAACTCATCTCGGTTTTCGGTTCCGCAGGTGAACGGGATAAAGAAAAACGCCCTATGCAAGGGAGTATCGCATCAACATACTCGGATATCGTGATACTTACGGATGAAGACCCTCGTTTGGAAGAGAGTCTTACAATTCTTGAAGAGATCGCCCAAGGTTGTACAAAACTCGAAAGAGGTAAAACATTGTTTCTTGAACCTGACAGAACAAAAGCGATTGCTCTGGCATATACCTTTGCAAAAGAAGAATCAGATACAGTTCTACTCTTAGGCAAAGGACATGAAACAAGTATTATATATCCGGATAAACCGATTAAGTGGGACGAAATCATGATTGCCGGAAAATTACTGAGAGAACGTTGATAGTATTAAAACTGCTGTGACACATATTCAGAAAAAATCATATCGGAAGATTAATAGAAACAAACTGAGCATAAGCGTCGATAATAAAAGACCATCTACATTAAACTTCCCCGGGGAGTCAACTTCTCTTCTATTTTTTGCTTTTGCTGCTTTTTTGTATGTTTAATTCCCCTGTCACCCTTGTAATAATCAGTCACCGCTCTATTCACAAATGTCATAATAAGAACAAGAATGAAAAGAAGCCATGCAACGGCACTTCCCCGTCCATATTTACCTGCGCGTTGAAGAGACCAGAGAATATAAAAAGCAGCGGTAAACCCGGCATTATTTGCACCACCCATCCACAAATATCCTTGAGTGAGAACAAATGGTTCATCAAAAACTTGCATTCCCCCGACAATACTCATAGTGACTGCGAAGAAAATAATTGGGAGAATCATCGGTATGGTAATGCTGGTATGTTTTCTCACCAGGGATGCCCCATCAATATCCGCGGATTCATACAATTCTTTTGGAATGGATTGCAGTCCCGCCAGATAAATAAGAGTATTCCAACCGATCCATCGCCAGTTTATGACTATTGCGATGGCGATGGGGATTGACCATGACCAGTTCACCCAATCTACAGGCGCAGCACCAAATAATCCTGTCACAAAATTAAGAAGCCCATACTTCATATTAAACACATTCTGGAAAATAATCGCTACTGAAACCGAGCTTGTAATAACAGGAAGAAAATACGCGGTCCTGAACAAATCTCTCCCTTTTATCAGCCTGCTATTTAAAACAATTGCAAGAGGTATGGCAATGGCATGCTGGGATAATGATCCGAAGACCAATAACCAGATAGTTATCCCGATGGTTTTCCAAAAATAAACATCCTGAAAAATAAGGAAAAAAAAGTTTTTAAGACCGACAAATTGCATCGAACCCATTCCGGACCATTTCTGAAAAGAAAGAAAAATAGAATAACCAAGGGGAAAAATCATAAATGCAGCAAAAATAATAAAAAAAGGACTTATAAATACATATGGTGCTATTTTTTGTTTATTTAATTTAAATTTCTTTTTTTTAATTATTTTTGTTACTTCGTTTGTTATTTCATTGTCTGCCATATCTATACTGTTATCCATTATAATCCTTTCTTTCGTACGATCAAAGAAATCATAAAAAAAATTGCACCCAAGAGTATTACTATACTCTTGAGTATAGTAATACTCTTGAGTATAGTAATACTCTTGAGTATAGTAATAACCGTGGGGTAATGCTTTATCCTTTTATACTCCCGGCAAGCATATTCGATATAATTTGTTTCGAGAAAAATAAAAATGCCGTAAGTATCGGGATAAGCCCAAGGGCATTCCCCAACATTACAGGACCAATAACACCCTCGGCTCTCAGGTTCATTTCGGACAAAGCAACCGGGATTGTCCTCGCTTCCTCTGATGTAAGCATGACCATTGCATATATAAAATCATTCCATGAAAAAACAAAAGAAATCGTACCCAATACGGCAATTCCTGCACGGGAGAGAGGAAATCCGACCCGAAGAAGAATCTGCAGTTCGCTGAGCCCGTCAATCCGGGCTGCATCAATAAGATCTTTCGGAACAGATCCTTCAATAAATTGAGTCATTAAAAAAATACCGAAGGCATTACCAATTTGCGGTATAATCATCGGGAGCCAGGTGTTCGTCCATCGAAGAACAACCATCATCTGAAATGTCGGAATAAGCCAAAGAAATCGCGGAAGCATAATAGTGATGAGAATAAAGGGGAACAGTACTCCCTTAAATCGAAACTCATACTTTGCAAATGCAAATCCCGCCATAGTACAGAAAAAAACCTGGGAACCTGTTGCCAGAATTGCAATTCCCAGACTATTAAACATATTAAGATGATAGGGAATTTTATCAAAGAGAACCTTCCAGTTTTCTAAAAGACTGTCCCCAATCCAGTATGGTGGCGGATTTGTATAAATAGTCGCATAATCACGGGTAGCTAAAATAAAGACATGGTAAAAAGGATATGCAAAAATAAAGAAGAATAGAATAAGAATAAAATAGAGAATAATTCTCCCCATTATTCTATTCATTTCTTTTATTAATTTGGATTGTTTTTTCCTAACTACCTGTTCATGACGTATGGACACAAAAATCCTCCTCTTTTTAAAACACCGTCATTATCCGATTATCCGGAAAGCAGCAAAATATCTGCTTTTAGTGTGTACTTTTAATCGTTCTGCAACCGACTCTGCCATCCTCATTACTCAACTGACAATTTTATAAATTGTCAGTTGAGTAATGAATATAGTAAGTTTGTCATTTCCATTTGCTATTCCTTTCATAGTAAAGCGTACTTATGAATACTAACGGAGTGACGGAAAATGAAAAACTCTAAACAGTTGAGTATATTTATCATATATTCTCACCGTTTATTCTAAAAACAAAGAAAGGGCCTGACTTTTTAATCAGGCCCTTCACTATCAAATTACATTTGATTTTTAATTTCTTGTTTTGCAGTAGTATATGCCTCATCAACGGGCACACCATCATCAACAACTGCTTTAATTGCATTATTGAAAATATCAACAGCAATAGCGTCATATTCAGATACATTCTGGACAGGAATATTTTTCCCGATATCCTGGAAAATAACGCGAACTTTCTGTCCACCATAGTATTCGACAGGTTCTGACATGATAGGATCATCAAACACTGTTACTAATGCAGGAAATGCATCGGTTGTTTTAAAAGTAATTAACTGTGCATCCGGACTTGTACAAAAATATTTTACTACTTCAAAACTCATAGCTTTCTTTTCTGCAGCAGTCTGCTCGGGAATACCTATGTAAGAACCACCATAGGAAGCATAAATTTTTCCCGGTGGATAATCGACTCTCCAGTCACCGGAAAGATCAGGACACATCCAGTTCTTGAAGTGACCGCCAAGCCATGCACCGGAAAACATAGTTACGACAATACCTTCTTTAAAGGAGTTGATCCATTCACCGGACCAACCGGGGAAATTAGCATCGATTCCGCTTTCCCTGATTTTTTTACAAAGTTGAAGCACGGATTTAAATCTTTTAGCCGGCTCCAGAGGTTCATTATTTTTAAACCAGTCACCTTTTCCACCATTAAGAGGTATCATGGAGATATCATTTGGGTTTGTAAGAGCATATTGATCGATAACACCATCACCATCTTTATCGATAGTAAGTTGTTTACCTTTTTCAATATATTCATCCCAGGAAGCGATACCTGTCAGCTCAACACCAAGATCATCTGAAACACTCTTCCGATAGAAAAATACTGCCGGTGCAATATCTACGGGAAGTGCGACAAGTTTACCATCGGTAGTTGTAGCATTTGACATACCGAATTTTACGAGATCTTTACCAGCTTGCTTGCCTTTAAATGGATCTGCTGCAAGGTTAGTGAAACCACCTTCTCTTACAAATCTCGCAATGTATCCAATTTCCAAAGCTTCAATATCATTGGCACCTACTCCGGCAGCGATTTGAGTTACAAGTCTGTCATGGTGTCCGCCAAAGTCCGAAGACTGAAATTCAAGTGTCAGTTTTGGGAATTTCTGTTTAAAACCATCCGAATTCCTTACTTCTGTATATGCTGATTCCAGGTCTCCGAATACACCCATCGTGAGTGTCATTTCTTGTCTTGTAATGTCCTGTGGTCCGGACGCAAATAGTGCTCCAGCGAGGAGCGCTATAGCCAGCACTAGGTATAGTCTTTTCATAAAGACCTCCTCTTTTTGATCTAATTTACCGATAACATCGGTATATTCACCTAAACAACTCTTTTAAATAGTCACTTTACACAAAAAAACTCTACATGAAGAAAAGACCCATGTCAATTGATTTTTTTTAAAAATAAGCTTTTTTATCTTATGATTATTTATGACAGGGTAAAAATAGTTGGTTTTTATTATTGGTGTATCTATTATGAAATTCTCTGTTCCCTAAAAATACAGATTCATTGTAATGACAGTAAGATCACTTTTTTGAATTTGATTTACAATTGAATCAAAACGTACATTTACTTTATCACATGCTTCGCTTAAATATGAAAGATAGTAAAGCCCAAGTTCCGTATTCACCAATTTATCCGGTGATTCTTTGTAAAAATCCGTAAGACTTTTCTTTTTTAAATTAATTCCTTTTTTATCATCTATTATCTGTTTAATTTTCCTGTATTCAGACTCCCTGTTGTATAATGTTACCTGAAGCCGGTGACGTGTGTGGATAGATGAACTCTTGGCACCGAGTTTCCAGGAAAGATAGAGAAGTTCATTTCGACCCTCCATCTCATTTAACACCTTATTCCTTATATGCTGATCGTAAACGAGACTTTCGGAATTGATTGTATCATTATACATTTTTCGTACAAATTTCTGCATATTTGTATTTTCTGCATTTATAACAAGTTCCATAACCATGAGTGAGAGATATTCGGCGATCTTGGTTTTTTCCAGGTATTCCATTACTCCTTCCCGGATATCCGTAAGCAAAAGTAAATAATCCCGGGAAGATTGAAACCTGGAGAGGATAAACCAGACAGATGGCCTTAAATTTTTTAAAAACTTTTCACAAATATAAAATCTTATCCTCTTTTCCTCATGAAGAAGACTATTATCATTATTTATCCTGGCAATTATCGGCGCAAGCATGGCTTTTTTAACGACTTTTACCTGAGCATCATTTTTCTGATTAATTTTATCCAGGTAGGATTCATTTATTTTTGTTTTATCGTCTATAATATTACTCGGATTCGTCCTGTTCCAATTTTTAATAAGATTCGATTCCAGTACTTTTTTAAATATTATAGAATCAAGCTGCTTATAAAGCAGACCATATGTAATAAGTTTTGTAAGATCCATTATATCCTGACGTTTTGAAACGAATTCAACCCGGGCCAATTCTATTTTCGAGATATAATCTATAAGAAGCATGTGCTGGATAGATGCAGGTGAAAAATTATCCAACCGAATCCCATACTCTTCCTGGTCATCTGCCATTTTAAAGCGGTTAAGTTTTTTATTATGTTTTATAAAAAAATTAATCCCATTTTCCGTAAGGATTATGTGAAGAGGTAGGTTTCGGATCATTCCGTTTCTCTGTTCAGTCATCTTGTGCTACTCATAATTGGAATTCTATTATCAGCCATAATAAAAAGCAAATCTTTTCTTTTTTCTTAAAACATTATTCATTTTTTTTATCGATCATTTCTCAAGGATTTATACCATTACGCAGGCTAAGCCCGCAACCCAAATAATTAATTTATGACAAGGATGCCGTTATGAAAAATCTTGATTTCTTGTGAACCTGCGTTTCGCTATTATTCCGCATATTCTTGTAAAAAAACAAGAATATGCGGAATAATAGCACAAAATAATAAATTACATATACACCATCCATATATCATCCTTGTTTGAGGCTGTCCCGCAGCCTCCTTTGAGTAAAAAGGCTAAACAAGGTTGTCCAATAACTTCATTATACTATATATAATGTAATTGTATAACAATATTATTATAATTGAGGTTATTGGACAACCTAAATTACCAATGATTATACGAAACTATTCTATCGAGTGGTTTTCTGGTTATTTGTTCAACTATTTCATCCGTATAACCTAAAACAACCAACATCACGACTCGCATCGCATGAGGAACAGTCAGAATTTCTTTTACAACCTGCTCATCATATGTTGTTACACAACAGGTACCAAGCCCTTCATGTACAGCCTGTAATATCATAAAAGATACGGCAAATGAAATATCTATGGGATATGAAAGTTGGCCGTTCGGCATACGGTATTCAATATTAGTTGTGCATGCTGCAATTGCAATTGGTGCCTGGACAATATACTCCTGGCCATATGCAGCATTTTTTATTCTTTCCCGGATTTCTCTGTCCTCTATAACAATAAACCGCCATTGTTGTCTATTCTTTGCAGAAGGTGCGCGTCTTGCTGCTTCCAGAATCCTGTCAATTTTTTCTTTTTCAATACTATCCGGTTTGAAATTCCTAATACTTTTTCTTCCTTCAATTTCCTTTAATATATTCATACTTACTCTCTTTATTAAACACTATTTTGTAATTCATTTCAAGTAAAAAATAAATAAGGGGTAAACTCCCGCTCCCCGGAGCGGAGAATAATCCAGCATTACCTATCCGGTTTATGCTCCTTCCTTTATTTATCGGTCATAAACC
>JAFGRV010000473.1 GCA_016934975.1 Spirochaetales bacterium
AATTATAAACGGGAGAAAAAATGAAAGCTATTGTCTGCACGAAATATGGTCCGCCTGAAGTTCTTCAAATGACCGATATTGATACATCTGTACCAGGGGATAATGAAGTAAGCATAAAAATATACGCCACATCGGTGACCGTGGATGATTCACGAATACGCGGGTTTAGGGTACCGAACTCGTTTTGGCTTCCGGCAAGGCTTGCTCTTGGACTGAGAAGGCCTAATAAACCGGTTTTGGGGAGTATCTTCGCCGGTGAAGTGGATGAGGTTGGAAAATGCGTTTCAAAATTCAAGAGGTGGGATAAGGTTTTTGGTTCCAGCAGTCATAATTTCGGGGCCTATGCCGAATATATTTGTATTTCTCATGATAGGGGCATCGGATATATCCCATCGAAGAGATAGTTGACGCTCACCGCTATGTTGATGCGGGACATAAAAAAGGTGATGTCATTATCACCATTGCACAATAGTTTTAAACCCTCAGCGAACCGCGGAACCCCCTTGCACCGTAGTAAGAGTCTGCGCCATTGTGATAGGTGAAGACATGGTCGTAGCGGCGGTCGCCGAAGATGGCCCCGCCGAGTTTCCTGATTTCGGCCGGTGTTTTAAGCCAACTCGATGTTTTCGTATCGAAATTTCCGAGTTTCTGAAGTTTCCGGTATTCTACTTCCGTCAAAATCCCGATGCCCATGGCAGCAGCCATACCAATGGCGTTATCTTTAGGTTTATGCGTCTTCCTTGAGTCCAACGCTTCACGATCGTAACAGACGCTTCTCCGGCCATCAGGACTTTCCTCCGAACAATCATAAAAAAAGTATTCACCGGTCTTTTTATCCTGGCCGACGACATCCGGTTCGCCGCCGGTCCTTTCCATTTCATTGAGCGACCACAGCTTTTCAGGATGAGCTTCCAGCTTTTCCTGTATCTTGACCCAATCAAGATCCTTGTGGCGGTCCCTGTTTTTCTCAAAACGGGTTTTTAATATTTTTAAAAGCTCTTCCCTTTTATTGCCATTTATATTTTTCATATATTAAAATTAACTATGTTGAATGAGCTGGGTCAAGAGTGTCGGTATTTAATATGATATATCATGAAAATCCATGAATTAAGAAAAATATGCTAAAAAATGCAAAAAACGGTTGAATATATAACCGAATATTTTTAAATTGTTGGTTTATAACCCTCATAAACGGTTTTATATGCGGGGATTTTGAAAAACCTATTTTCTACCCGATAACATTGGCACGATAGGCAAAGTGCGGCATCTAAGGAGTTGTGATGATCAGGACAAAAATTAACCTGACGGAAGGTCCCGTGGCCCCGGCAATACTGAAAATGGCGGGAGGAATGTTATTCGGTTTTGTGGCCATGTCTGCCTTTAATGCCGTGGATACCTATTTCGTCGGTCAATTGGGGGCCGCAGAACTGGCGGCCATGAGTTTTACCTTCCCCGTTGTCATGGTTATTCATTCCGTATCAATGGGACTCGGCATAGGAATTTCCTCAGTTGTTTCCAGGGCCATCGGTTCCAAAGACCATAACAAGGTACAGCGCCTAACAACGGATGGATTGGGCCTGGCGGTCCTGATCGTCCTTGTGATCAGCCTGTGCGGCTTGGCCACCATCAGGCCGCTTTTTGAACTACTTGGTGCCCGGGGAGCGGTTCTGGACCTAGTTCAGGATTACATGGTTATCTGGTACATCGGAGTAACCTTTGTAGTGGTACCGATGTCCGGTAACAATGCAATCCGGGCCACCGGGGATACGCTTACCCCAAGCGTCATCATGATAGTGGCCGTGGTTGTCAACATAATTCTTGACCCCCTGCTGATCTTCGGCATGGGTCCTTTCCCCCGGATGGGGATTGCCGGAGCCGCTTTGGCGACGGTTATTGCCCGTTTTTCCACTTTAATTTTTTCGTTGCTCATACTTATCTTCAGGGAAAAACTGATATTACTGAAACGGCCCAAAATTTTCGAAGTATTGAGCAGTTGGAAGGAAATAACCTTTATCGGTGTACCGGCAGCCCTGGTACAGGCCATCAATCCCCTGTCCCTGGGAATCATTACCTGGCTGTTGGCCCAATTCGGCAATAATGTCGTGGCGGGATTCGGAGCCGCAAGCCGGTTGGAAATGCTCATTATGATTATTCCAATGTCGTTCGGGAGCGTTATGTCCCCGTTTACCGGGCAAAACTGGGGGGCCGGAAAAATAAAACGGATTATACAGGGTGTTCGTTTTTCTAGTTTAATCTCCATTATTTGGGGAGTGGTTGTTTTTATTGGCATTTTATTTATGGCCGCACCGATAATTTCGTTGTTTAATGACAACCCCGAAATTGTGAACGCCGGGGCAACCTACCTGCGGATTATCAGTATCAGCTACGGATTTTTCGGAATCATGTTTATATCAACCCAGAGTTTTAATGCAATGAAAAAACCACTTCAGGCGGCAATCATAACCCTTTTAAGAGCTTTCATCATATATATTCCACTAGCCTTTATAGGTGTTTATTTCTGGCAGGAAAAAGGGATTTTTACGGCAACCATGATAACGAACCTGGCGGCGGGTGCGATCGGCTTTTTTTACCTGCGTAATAATTTGAAAAGAAAAAAGGAACTGTCTTGATGGAAACGTAAAAAACCATATAAGGAACCTAAAAAGCACTGATTTTTCAATTTTTTCTCCAAAAACCTTCAGCAGATTTTTAGCTCCGACTATTATTTCATAGTATCTTATGGCATAATACCGGCATGACTATTGATCAAATAATAAAAACGGCATCAAATTTTAACCTGTTTATTTTAGTTTTTTTTCTGGTCATACCCCTTTTCTGTATTTTATTAAGATTCATTCATAAAAGGGATCAAGGACACCTGAGTCCATGGAAATATTATTATTCGGTCCTTGTGTATTTGTCATGCATCCCCGGCATGTTTTCATCCGTACTGACAGGTTATGCGCTTTTATTTATTCATGAGAACCTTTTAAAGGTAAACGCGCTTGTTTATTTTTTGCCTGTTGTCTCGATGGTAGCTTCCCTTTTAATTATACGTAAGTCTGTTACCTTTGATGAAATTCCGGGCTTCAAAAAGCTTTACGGGCTGATCCTCTTGCTTGCTGCCACGTTTATTATCGCGTTTATTCTTGATAAAATTCGAATCTGGATATTTTTCGGCGGTTCTGTATTCTGGTTTTTCATAGCTTGCGTGGCGTTGTTTTTTGTGTTGAAGTACTCGGCCAGATTATTACTGGGTGCTTTTAAAAAAAAGGAATCTTCCGGAGGAAGTTATTAGCGGGTTTGTAACATTGTGAATGATAGATGCTAATGTATTGAACGTTAAAGCCGCTTGAACAATCTAAAGTTATATAATTTCTTGTTATAGACTCCTGGCAGCAATTCTATAACCGCGTAACCGACGAGTGTGTTGTTTTTATCCAGGATTTCGGCGAGCAATTCGAAGAAATAAAAATTGAACTGCCCCTGGATTTTCGGTCTAAGGGTATTTTCCTCATCCTTTATGCCCTTCATGTTCACCTGCCAGCCAAAGGAGAACTTGTAATTACCGGCTTCGGTAAAGGCAAGGGAGGTCATTTTATATTCATTCAGCCGTTTATATTCTCCCGTCTTGCCGATATATGTACCGTAATAATAGTCCCGGTGAGGGAACGCGAACAGCATCACTTCTTCATCATCAAAAAACCTCATAGACACCCATTCCCAGTTGCAGTTTCTGTCATTTATTTTGTAGGTTCCCCCCCCCTGTTTGTCAAACCAGGATTTGCCGGTCACTTGAAACTTTTTACCCTCCAGGACAAGGGTCCCTGTTGAGACAAGGTTTGTATAGGAGAAATAGTAAGTAGTCTGCTTCGGCTTATCCCGATAACCCATGCGGAGCATGCCGTCCTCACAGTGCCATACATACGGGAGGCTTGGCGGCGTTCATGTCCAGTGAGAGTGAGTGATTTTTCCCGTTTATAAGCAGTTACATATGCCCCTTGCTGGCCAAGTCATTTTTTCTATATGTGATTTCCGCTTTATGCCTTCTGTCAAATTCTCTTTGTTCAAGTTTATTAAAAATAATTCGATCTCTTGTTTACTCATTGGTTTTTCTTCCAGCTCCAGGATAAGAGCCTGGAATGGATCAGGCAGATGATGAATCACTTTTTGCATTTCCCGGCTATTCTTCCAGAATTCTGTTTTCTATTCTTTTCAAAAAGTCTTTAAAATTTTTCATTTTTTTATCCTTTTAAAACGGACCCGGCGTTTTTTACCGGACATTTTTTGTTATGACTACATTTTTTACACAAAATGGGCCAGGCAATAATGCAGTATAAAATAAATGATAGTAACAATGATGCAATAATTATTGGATATTTTGTAATATAGAAAATAAATAAAAGAATAAAAGCATAGATAAAACAACCAAATCCAAAAACACCATATAAGATCAATATGATTTTCATTGTAATTTTCTTGATTGGTCTTTTTTTATATAGCTTTGATAATAAAGAACCGAATAATAATTGACTTTTTCCCGGGCAGAATTTTCCGCTATAAGGACAATGCATACATATGAGTGAAAGGAGAATATTCATTATAATATACAAAATAAGAAAAATGATAAATAAAAGAATTGATTTTACTGAT
>JAFGRV010000474.1 GCA_016934975.1 Spirochaetales bacterium
AAACCCACGCACTTCATCATAAAATATTTATACGTTTAGCTCTATACTTCCATAATCATAATGACACGTTGCAGAAATATCAACTATCTTTACAAGCAATAATCTTGATGTTTCTGCCGTTTGATTTATAGTTAAATGCTTATTTCCAATCACTATTCTTATCATTACTTTTCACCTTCCAAAATGAACACTCCCTCATCCAAAAAATCCGTCTTTATCCGCATCCCATTATCACAACAACCTGGCCGTAAAAAATCTATCCGTAGTTTTTTCCCTTTTTCCCGGACTCAAGAATTAACAAATTCAATCCCGATTCCTTTTTTGCATTACGAGTTATTTGTAATCTAAAAGACTTTTTTTAGCGACTTCACCCGGTAATCCCAATAAAGAAAGGATTGAAATTTATAAATCAGTATACTACTATAATAATGAGTCTTGTAAAAAAGATATTTTTTTTGTATGAGTCTCATGTGTAACCATGTAAGCAAAACACTTGTCGCAATTAATACGGTCGGGTACGATCGCACGATCCAAAACCACACGTGAGGGGGAATGATGAAAAAGATTTTAGTCATATTTTTTCTGCTTGTCATTATTGGAGTATCTGTATTTTTTATCATTACATCCGGGCAAAAGCAGGAAATAATCCGGTTGGAAGAAACGATAGAATTCTTAAAGGAAGAAACAGTCCCGATAAAATTTAAAATTCTAACGAAAACAGACTCGGGAATGACAATCGCCATTAAGTTTTATAATGCGGATAAAAAGGAAATTAACAAAACGGAAATGACCTTAAACGGGAAAGAACTCTCTTTTGATTTTATCACCATAAAAGCCGGAGATCGATATATCTCCTTTCCTGCGAAAGTGTTTACCGACAGGATACCGGCACGTGAAGGAGAAAAACTTTTCTCATATTATGACGAAAACGGGATTCCCGGCGTATTGGTCTATGATGGAATCAGGAAAGAATTATTGAACAATCTAAAAGTTCTTTTTAAAACTATAAAAAACGATACCCCCGGAAATGTAAAGAATTCTTTCGGAAATCTTGTTCATGATATCGAAAAAATCAGTTCTTTTAAAACAGGTATTGTTTATAAAATCGTTGTTCATGTTAAAGGCGGCATAGAAGTCTTGCAGGATTAGATGCTTTTGTGTTCAAAAAAGTATTGTGATCGTTAAATACAGTAGTTCTTTATGATCCCTTCATGGTAAAAGGAGAAAGCCATATGAAAATCCCGGACAATTTATTTGAAATGGTAAAAACCGTGGTAAACAGTCTTGCCGGACTCATTCTTTTTTTTATGACCCCCACGGGAATCATCGTTTTTGGTACTATTATTTTTCTGTATTTTGTTGTTACAATTACTCATTTGTGGAGATCTCATACCCTTGCGCTTACGGCAGCGGGAAAAGAAACGAAAGGTGTAAGAAATACCTTTGAAAAAGCAGGGCTTCTGTTTATAGAGTTGCTCAAATTAGTGGGGAGAGTGGTTTCAAATCTTCCGGTGCTGCTTTGTGTCCTCGTTATCTTCCTCCTTATTGTGGGCACCTCACAGCTTTTTAATGAGTTTGATGCATTTATGGCGAATGAAAACCGGATAAAAGAGATGAGGACTGTTCTTAAACATCTGGACAGGCGCTATAAAGTCGCGGATGTAAGAGTTATTAATCAGGATTCACATGGTACCACAATGAATATTTCTTTTTATGATTATGCTGATCTTGGGACAACCTATGCAACCCAGGAAGTGACAATAAAAGGGAATGATATTTATGTTGATGCAATTATCCTTAATTTTGATTACAGCGAGATAAGTGAAGGTAAGGCTATAAATATAGCGATTCCTTACAGGATCTTTAGTAATGAAGTTTCTCAGGCAGAAGGTATTCTCCTTGATATGACTGATGAAAACGGTATTCCTCTGTTATTTAAGCGTTCCGAAGAAGATCTGTACGGTATCGATGAAACATCATATACCACCCGGCTCAAAGAGATCCTTTCTTTCATGGAAAACAAAAAAGCCGCCCGGGCAGCCGGGGTGAGAAGTGTTTACGGAAACGCGGTCCACAAGCGGGTCTCTCAGGGAGATTTTTTTTCCATCTGGATTGAGCAGACAGGCGGTCTGGTCATAAAACAGGGTGAGGAGTTTTAATTAATTTCGAAAACGGATATGTGTGCTTTTTTATACTGTGGTAAAGAAATAACAGGATAAAGCGATAAAAAGTTGTCCGCAATAGTAAAGAGAGAGATTTTTCAGATGAAATTTTCTGATTGGCTTTACAAACATATTCATGCCGAGAATAATATCTGAAATATAAAAGAGTATTGATCCTCCTGCGATAAACAGACCCTGGATCAGGGTTAATCGATGACCGAAGAGAGTGGAAACAGCCCTCCAGGCCATAAATGAGATAATAACCAGGTAAAAAATAACGGGGATTTTTAATTTTTTTAAGTGGCGTGAAAAATAGAAATAAATAATCAATCCTATTGAGATTATTACTATGCTCGTCCCAATATCCATGAGTGAAAATTGTGAATAGAAGAGAAAGCTGATGGCATAAGCGATATGAGTACATGCGAAACTGGCAAGTGCAATAAGAAAAAAGGGATTCTTTTTAAAGAAAATAATAATATCCCCTGCAAGGGAGAATATGAGTCCGAGAAAAATGAGAGTTATGTATAAAAAATAAGGTGAATGCATTGTGCCATATAAAAAATAGGCCCCTGAACAGAGGAGAGCGATTAAAAGTGTTGTAAATCCTTTAAAAATAACAAAGACAATGTTATTCTTAAGTGAATAAAATGAAAAGAGGGTAATAAATCCTGAAATCCCGATAAGCGGGATGAAAATGATAAGAAAAATCATCTGGTGTTTCTACCGTTCTCTGTAATGATTATGTAAGGTAAAGGTTTTTTCAAAAAAAACTATTTTTGCCTGAAATGTAAATTATAATATAAAAGGAACGAAACTTATAGGTGATTCCATACGTTTCGTTCCTTTATTTTACAATTGAATAATGTTTATTCTACGGTTACTTCGCTGTTTATTCCCGCCGGTCTTCCGATCACTTTGGTGGTTTCATCGACTAAATTTTTAACTTTGATATCGATAGTGCTTTTCCCTGTTCTCACAGCTTTCCAGTGAATCGTTAAAAAGTGAAGTTCTTTCCCCGGGCCTTTGCCGTAAACATCAAACCCTGCAACATCAAGCTTGCCGGGGTTATTCGCGTTCTGGGCTGCAACGTACCCGTCTTTGCCGGGCTCAACACCGCTGTTGCCTTTAGCCACATCAACATCGATAATATTTTTGTTAAAGGTGATGAGAAATCCGTATGCAGCAACCTTCTGGTTACCGGAATCAATAATTATCTCCGTGGTAAATTCCTCATTTACCTTTGTTGTGATGGTTTCGGGTTTTACCATGACATTTCCGCTTCCCGGTACGATTTCTGCCTGTGGAACCGGTGATTGCTTTGGTGCCGCCTGTTTGCCGCATCCTGCAAAAATCAATAATACGGTAATACAAATACAGTATAAGAAAATTTTAAAGATATGTCGTTTCATTCGTCTCTTCTCCCTCGTTTAGAGTTTATAGTTTCGTATTGTTTCATTATAACAAAAATAATGAAAAGATCAATCAAAATTAATAAAAATAGCCGGGAACAATTGTCGTTTTCAATCCGAATAATAGCCTGGAAAGGTAAATCCGTCGATATAATCCGCTTTTATCCTGATGCGGCCCACCGAGCCATCCCCGCCTTTTCCGCCATTAACATTATCCGGTGGTGTAAAGCCAATCCCTCCTAATGCGGTAATATCACCTGTAATATTGACTTCATCACTGAGCAGGTAAATTGAACCCCCTGCACCACCTCCTGCGCCACCATCTTCTTGAATAGTGGATTTTCCGTTTCCGCCATCAGCGATTATGTTCTTTATATATAAAAGAGGTGCGGAAATATAAATTATCCCGCCGCCATGGCCGCCATTTGGATTTACCGCAGAACCGGAATCATTATCAGCCCCTGTACCGCCTGCTCCGCCAAAGAAAAGGGTTGTTAATTCAGGATTACTCATTGCTATACCGCCAATTCCTCCGATCCCGTTAGTTCCGTCAACTCCATTCGCACCATTAAAAGCATGTCCGCCGCCGCCGCCTGCACCCTCTTGTCCATTCCCTGTAGCACCCCCTCCGCCACCGGCATTCCCATTCTGAGCTGTGTTTTGTGTGCCAATCCCCAGGTAACCTTCACCTTGAAAACCGGCTTCTCCATCAGCCTGTCTGTTATGACCCTGGTAGCCTTTTCCGGATACATCAATTTTGCCGCTCCCGATTATGTTGATGCTTTCCGTTGCCCTGAATACCACAATACCGCCCCCGGTTGTTTCATTCCAGGCAGCCGCGGTGATGGTTCCCCCGTCGTAAACATAGACTGTCGTGTAATGGGGGACACGGTAGACAAAGACAAGATCGGTCCCGGGAAAATCTTTTTCCAGGGGAGATTCTATGTCAAGAACAGTTCCGCTTACCTGGGTTATGGTAACAAACTCATAGGTTCCGGCGCCGGTTCCGCGGCTGTCGTAAATAAATAATTCATCTCCCTCCGTAAATCCCGGCTCATCAGTCACTTGAATATAGGTATCACCGGCCGCCTGGGCAAAGGCTAATTGAGAGAACACATTGTTTATAATCACGGATGTGTTGACATTTAATACCCCGTCGGTTCCCTCTCCGTAATAATTTCCGGGAGGAGGTACCGGGGTAGGTTCCGGAGTTATGTCTACTTCATCACATGCAATAAAACAAAAACATGAGATTATCACTATAATAAGCAGTGTATTTTTCATATGTATTCCTTTTTTTAGGTATTTTATTTTGATAAAACTATGAAGCAAGATTAAGGGTTTTTTTATTTTTTGTCAAGTAAGGTAATAAATCCAAGGTATCTTACATGTTATTTTTTAAAGGAAATCGGCCAGAGCCGGAATTTTTTCTGGGTAAGGATGTCCGCGACCTGGTTGATATATTCTTTCCGGGCGGTTAAAAAAATCATATCGTCTTCGTGTATCATGTGGTCCCCCCTGGGGATAAAGAATTCATCGCTTTTTTCTTTATATATGCCCATGAATACGCATTCCCCGGGGAATTTACTGTTCTGGGTTATCTCCTTGATTCTTATACCGATACTTTTGGCGTCCCTGGGGATTTTGATGGCAAACACCTCGGCTTTGCCCTTTCCCAGGGTCATGATACTTCGTACCCGGGGTTGTTCGATTTCGGTAAGTATCCGGTTGATAAGCAGATCGGCTACCCGCACGATAGTTGTTACACCGGCGAGTTTGTAGGAGTCTTCATAATGGGGATTGTGGAGGCGTGCGATGACTCTGGGGATGCCGAGACTTCTTCCTAACAGTGCGCAGGCGATATTGTCCGAATCGAGGCGGGTGAGGCAGAGAAGCAAGTCGGCGTTTTTTGCACCTGCCTGCTGGAGTATGGAAAGGTCCGTGGCATTGCCGCAAATGGCCAAAGCCCCGGTTTCTGTATGCACCGTCTGACACGCAGCTATCTGAATGTCGATGACGACGACATTGTGCTTATTGTCGACAAGAATTTTTATAATATCCTGTCCGATGGTTCCGGCTCCCGCAATAATAATATACATAGTCCTTTCTCCTTATAGTAGAATTATTTCCATGCTTT
>JAFGRV010000475.1 GCA_016934975.1 Spirochaetales bacterium
GCGGATCTTCCGAAAAATATCGAGAGTTACTACCAGGAGACCGGCAGGTCCGGGCGGGATGGTGAAGTTGCTCATTGCCTGCTGCTTTTCGGCCGGGGAGATATTCCGAAGATACGCTATTTTATCGACCAAATCGAAAATGAGACGGAAAAAGCAGCGGCGATTGTGAAGCTCAACTCCGTGACACGTTTCGCCTCACAGTCTGTCTGCCGGAGAAAACAGCTTCTTGCTTATTTCGGTGAAACATACGAACAGGATAATTGTGCACATTGTGATATCTGTTTGAGCGATTTAAAAAAGGTTGATATTACCACCGAGGCCCGGATGGTAATGTCCGCGATTATGCGCACAGGTGAACGGTTCGGAGCCGGACAGATCATTGATATTGTCCGGGGGGCGGATACGAAACGGATACGCCGGTATATGCATCACAATTTAAAAACCTACGGCGTCGGGAAAAATAAAGACAAAGACTATTGGCGGTTTATTATTGATGAGTTGATAGCACAGGATAAACTTATTCCGGAGGGGGAGAGGTATCCGTCGATGAAGATAAGCGAAAAGGGGAGGGAGGTGCTCTTCGGCCGGGAAAAATTATATGCGATTATCAGGGAAACACCTGTTCTTACACACGAAGAAAAGGAGGAGATTGAAGGGAATCCAAAACTTATGGAACGATTAAAGATATTGCGTAAAAAAATATCCATAGATCATAAAGTCGCCCCATATATTGTTTTTTCCGACAGATCGCTGAATGAAATGGCATGTTATTATCCCACCACCCCTGAAAGTTTTTTACGCATAGCAGGTGTCGGTGAAAAAAAATTAAGCTCCTATGGGGCTGATTTTATGAAAGAGATTATTGTCTATCTCGAAGAATATCCCCTGACCCGGATACCGGACAAACCCGTAAAAAAAGAATTAAAAGAGAAGAGCAAAACGATAAAAACAATGGATGTCTCGTTTGATTTATTTAGCCAAGGCTTAGCACCCGATGAGATTGCGAGAAAACGGGGACTTGCCCTTGCCACGATAGCGGTGCATCTGGAACAATGCATACTCAAGGGATATGAGATTGATATCAACCGGCTTGTCACCCCGGAAAAATTAAAAATAGTCGGGGATTTCCTTATGAACTATGGTGTCAGAAAGCTCACCCCCATAGTTGATTTTTTTAGTGGTGAGGTGAGTTTTGAAGAGGCCCGGTTTGTGAGGGCATGGATAGAGCGAAAAGAATAAAACCTTCCCGGATCGAATGATAAGGCTTTTAGATACCGGAAATAATCGAATTTTTATCAACCTTATTATATTTCAGCCAGTCCGCCATTATTTTACCTTTCGGGTCGGACTCTATATTTTTTATGATGTCTTTAATAAAATCATTTGTTCCCGCTTTTTTTAAATTTTGAAGTATCTTATCCTTCTGTTCTTTTGAACTGGGTTTTTGTATTTGGAAATCAGGATCATTTGCGATGCAGCAGACCGCCAGATTAAACTCATAAATGAGAAATCCTGTCTTCCCGGTCTTGTCTCTGATGGCGATGGCTTTTTTGAGCTCTTCTTCCGCTTTTTTATAATCTTTCTGCGGTTTGTCCTTTAAAATATAAGCAAGCTGAGCATGATTGCGGTGATACAGATTTTCTTTATCGGCTTCAATTAAGCTTTCAAATACCGGGATTATGCGGTCCAGGACTTCGGGTTTTGTTTCATAATAATTACGTCTGAATGTCCGTGCTTTGCTGAATATCTCAATTCTTGCACCAATAGACGCAGAGGTGATGAGACTTTTAAGTTTTCCCATATCCAGGGAGGCAAGGTCGGAATCAGGATTTTCTTCCACAATTATATTTATAAGTTCAAGAGCTCTCTGGTCTGTAATTTTCTGCTTTTCAATGTTAGATTTCATTTCCGCGGCGCTCAGTTTTGCTTCTTTGACTTCTTTTAATATTCTGCTTGATATGGTTTCGATAAATTTGCGTGAAGATATGGAAGCAATAAGACAAAATCCTAAAAAGATCAGTATTTCTTTCGGGTCTAGGTCGGACATTTTTATGAGGTTACTGGAAATCAAATATAAAAAGAGCGGGACAATAAAGGACGCACCGACCCCGAGGAAAATACTTTTTCGCAATAAAAAAGAGCGTTTATTTTTTTTAGGTTGATTTTCTGATTCAAGGTAATAATTAATTATACCCCCGAAGGTCCCGGCCAGGAGCATAACAATGATATAGACGAATAAAACACCATATTTAGCAAACATCAACATCCTCCCTCAAAAATACATTAATGGGTGATGCAATAACGGAAGTATTACAGCTGAAAATAAGTGGGGCTGTCGGCCGATTTCACTTACTTTATCCGGTGAAAAGTCCCGGACTCTTTTAAGTACGAGAGCGTATCTTCCACTATAAAAGGTTCGTATTTCAGCCCGAGGCTGCCCTTTTTTACCCATAGTTTTACCAGTTTGACTATGTCCCCTTCTTCGGAGGCTATTTGTGATAGTTCATCTATGCGGGTAATATCTTCGAGTTTGAATTCGTAAAACACCGTATTGGTGCTAAACGGGTCGGAAATGAGAAGTAATTTCTTTTTGTCATACGGATGTTTTCTCGGAGATCCGGTAAAAGCGACATTATCTTTGGAATAATCCGGATGACGGGAATATTTTGTAATTTCATAAAAAGGTTTGGATTCAAGGTATTTCTCGAAACTCATACTTATCATCCCCTCAATTTTTAGGTTTTTTTTGTGATATTTTTCATCGATATCGGCTGTCCCGTAGCCTCAAGAACAGTGAGCCATAACGGATCTTCCGGAGAAAGATATTTATTCCGGGCAGTTACGATTTTGAGCGGTACATGGGTAAACTTCCCGTTCCAGATACCGACAATCATCCCTGTTTTCCCGGCCATTCCCGCATGAACGGCATTTTGTGCAAGCTGCAAACAGAAGATTGAATCATGAGCATTTGCGGGAACGGAACGAACAAGATAACTGGGATCAATGTATTTCAGGTTTACTGACATACTGCATTTATTTTTAAAGTGATCTTTAATAGCCCCTTTAAGAAAGACTCCGATATCCGCGAGTTTGGCATTTCCGGAAGCATCTGTCTGATTCGATTTATTTTCAATTAAATCCTGGCCCGCTCCTTCTGCAATGACAATGACGGCATGGGTCTTTCTTTTTAAACGTGATTCAAGGTGGGTAAAAAGACCATTCGGTCCTTCAAGATCAAAGGGTATTTCCGGTATCAAAACAAAATTAACTTCATTAAGGGCAAGAGCGGCATTCGCCGCAATAAACCCGGACAATCTCCCCATTACCTTGACAAGGCCGATTCCATTCGGCGCTCCGATGGCTTCGGTGTGCGCGCTTCTTATTGCGTGTCCTGCAACCGAGAATGCGGTCTCAAGACCAAAGGTTTTCTCCACATAGGATATGTCATTATCAATTGTCTTTGGTATTCCGATGACCGAAATCGGGAGATTTCTTTTTACTATTTCCTTATAGATCTCATATGCGCCGCGCAAAGTTCCGTCTCCGCCGATGGTAAAGAGAATGGAAATATCTTTTTGCTGAAGATAATCAACTATTTTGTCGATTTCCTGTTCGCCCCTGGATGACGCGAGAATACTCCCGCCTTTTTCGTGTATTTCATGTACAAGGTCCGGTGTCAGGAGGTAAGGTTCATGTCCGTATTCCGGGAAAAATCCCCTGAAGCCATAGCGCATACCGTAAATGGTTTTTACTCCATAACGGTAAAAAAGTTCCATAACAAGGCTTCGTATGACATTGTTAATCCCGGGGCAAAGCCCGCCGCAGGTGACAATGGCGGCTTTCGTTTTTACCGGATCAAAATATATTCGTTCCCGGGGGCCTGCTTTTTCGAAAGCAGCAATGCCTTTGCCTGATTTTATGCTGTTCATTATTTCGTTTTTATCATCCGAAATAATAACTGTTGCATCGTCTGCAACATAATTGGCAATTAAATCGCCGTTTACCGTTGATAGTCCCAGGGGTGACTGAATGTTAGGAATACCAAAGGAATCAATCTGTAAATCTTCTTGTTTCAGGTCTATAATTTCCATACAGGATTTATCCCCATTTTGTCCTTAGTTTCTAGTATTGTCTGTTTTGCAATATGGCGGCATTTTTCCGCATTATTATTAAGTATTTCACGGATACTGTGGGTATTCATTTTCAGATTCTCATATTTTTCACGTATGGGATTAAGAACTTTCATGAGATTTTTTACAAATATTTTCTTGCAATCCACACATCCCATACCGGCTGTTCTGCAGCCTTCCGATATTTCTTCCCTCTCTTCTTCTCCGGTCACGAGTTTATGGTATGAATATATATTGCAGACAAGAGGATTGCCGGGATCGGTTTTTTTAATCCGGGCGGGATCTGTTTTTGCCGCGCCTACTTTCTTCCATATTTCCGCTTCTGTTTCCAACAGCCCGATTATGTTGTTCTTGCTTTTGCTCATTTTATTCTCCCCGTCCAGACCCATGATACGGGGGGTTTTTGTAAGAAGTGCTTCACATTCAGGGAATGTTTTTCCGAAGCGTTTATTAAAATAGCGGGCAACTTCCCGTGTAAACTCAATATGTTGTATCTGATCTTCCCCCACAGGCACAACCTCTCCTTTATAGATGAGGATATCCGCTGCCTGAAGTACGGGGTAATCAAAAAGTCCGACATTCACATTTTTTTTATGTTGTTGTGATTTGTCTTTAAATTGGGTCATGCGCTCCAGTTCCCCCATGGGTGTTACCGAGTTGAAAATCCATGTAAGATCCGCATGTCCCGGGACCTCTGATTGTATAAAAAGATTAGTTTTTTCAAGGTCAATCCCGCAGGCAAAAAGATTTATCGCCATATCCATGACCCGCTCGGGCATCTCTTTTTTATCATATGGTATGGTAATCGCGTGATAATCAACAATAGAGATAAATGTTCTATAATCGAATTGAATTTTAACCCAGTTTTTTATAGCCCCAAAATAGTTACCAATGTGCAGAGCCCCGGTAGGCTGGATTCCGGAAAAAAGAACTTTCACTTAGCCGCTCCTGTTTGTTTAAAGATTACCTATAATGTATACCAAAAGGAATAGATATGTCAAGAAACTTTACTATGGTACGGGAATTTAGAGTTATTTGCTTTACAGGCAAAGTAGATAAAAATACCGGATTATCGCATACATGCGGACGGAATTTTTAAATAAAAGCGCCCGATTTCCGGTTTAAAATCCATTATTAACTATGGAGGAATACATATGCAATTATTTCTATTTATTCTTGGTATTTTTACGGATGAAGAATTCAGGGAATTACAGGCGGGAAATACCGATTGCATAGAAAAACTTTATTATAAATATAAAACCGGGGTCTATAATTATTTATTGTTTAAACTTAATAATAATGAAAATAATGCATATGATCTTCTCGCGGATACGTTTGAAGCAGTTATTATTTCTGTCTCAAAACTCAAAAATCAAAATAATTTATCCGCCTGGATCATGGGAATTGCCAGAAATTTAGTAAGTGGTTATTTTAAAAAGCTTAAAAATAAGAAGAAAATAATTGAATACATCCAAATTAATAAATCCCATGTATCCCCGGATATAATAGAAGAATTGGATAAAAATTATAGATATTCTTTACTAATGACGGCATTTAACCGGCTTAAGCCGCTTCATCAAAGAATATTTGAGCTGAAATACATTGAAAGAAAAAAAGTAAAAGAAATCGCGGGCATTTTAGATAAAACTGAGGATTCCGTTGCATCGTTATTAAAAAGAATGAAAAAAAAGCTGCAAATGACAATACAAAGTTATAACTAAATCAAAGGAGGCCATATTATGAAAGACTGGATTAAGCATTTGGATGATAATGAAATTACCAGGATATTAGGATATAAGAATTTAAAAAGAGAGGTTCCTGCCTGGGTGGATGAATTAATTATTAATAGAATGAAGGAAAAGCAAAGGCAAGAAACGAAAAAAAGTCCATATGCAATAAGGAGTCTTTTTGCCGCAGCAATCCTCATTCTTTTAGTAATCCCGGTCTTTTTTATCATTAATAATTTCCAAAATAATGAACAATTGATTTTAGTCCGGATGTCAAATGATGTTACTTTTCAACAAAATGAGAATATAATTTTATTACAACCGGGAGATTCCCCGGATAAAAATTCTTCTATCATTACCGGAGTAGATTCGGATTGTATATTACACTATTCAGATAAGATCACCATAACTATACATGAGAAAGCCGAGGTAAAAATTTCGGAAAATAATAAGAAGCGAATAACCTTTCATTTAGCTGTTGGAGAAATAACTATAAAGGAAGAAAAGGTAAAAGGTTTAAGAATCGGCGTTAAAACACCTGTTGCCTCTATTTACGCAATTGGTACTTATTATTCGGTGACACATAATGTGAAGAAAGAAGAAACAAAAATTAAAACCTATGATGGTACTTTACATATTGAAACAATTCCTGCCGGAGAAAAGATTATTTTACAGCAAGGCCGGGAAGTGATTATTAAAAAAGATGAATTACCCGGTATTCATGAAATTTTACTGTCTGATAAAGATTATGAAGTAAAATGGACTGTGAGACCACTCTATTCCAACCCTAAAATCAGAGAACCGATAACAGGATTTGCAGTGTTTGATAATAAAATAATCGCGTCGACAAATTATTCTATTGTTTGTATGACTCATGGAGAACTTCTCTGGGAGCGATTTCCCGAACGGAGATTATTTAATGCAAAACCTGTTGTTTATAATCAGACTGTTTACATCCCGACCCCCGACAGCATCGTGAGTTTTGATTTACAGACCGGTATCCCGAAACCGGAAATAAGGGTAAAAGAGGGACTAAAACCGGGACATACTATAACAACTTAC
>JAFGRV010000060.1 GCA_016934975.1 Spirochaetales bacterium
GTAAATTATTTCAAAAGAATAATATGGGAATAAAAATAGTACTTGCCAGAATAAAAATAGTCTTATAAACTGGGATTCTGTATAATAAGATGTTGTGTGCTGATAATAAAAAGAGAATTTTTCAATGAAATATAAATGGTTACTCTTTGATGCTGATGATACTTTGTTCGACTACAATAAAGCGGAATTTGCAGCACTAAGAAAAACATTCAAAGAAGAAGGTCTCGATTGTTCTGACGTCTGCCATATGCGTTATAGAAAAATTAATTTTGGATTGTTTAAGGAACTTGAAAAAGGTTTAGTATCATCCAATGTCTTGAGAACAAAAAGATTCGAGTTGCTATTTCAGGAGTTTGGTATTCAACTTTCTGTTCAGGAATTTTCAAAAAAATATCTCTATAATTTAGCTCATAACTCAATGTTAATAGCAGAAGTTCCGGAAGTAATTCGTAAATTGTCACCATTCTATAAAATGCTTTTAGTGACTAACGGAATAGCTGATGTTCAGAGACCTCGCTTAGAACAATCTGAAATAATAAAATATTTTGAGGGTATAATCATATCCGAGGAAGTAGGTGTCGCAAAACCTGCCGCTGAATTCTTTGATATTGCATTTCATCAAATGGGATATCCCTCAAAAAAGGATGTAATGATAATAGGGGATAGTTTAACATCCGATATGGCAGGTGGAATAAATTATGGAATTGACACCTGTTGGTATAATCGAAACAACATAAAAAATGAAAATAAATTAAACATTACATATGAAATCAATGAACTCAGCAACTTATTAAAAATCGTTGACTTCACACAACAAACCAATTAACCTATGCCCGGTAACAAGCTCGCCGGGCTGGTTATCGGCACGTTAAGCAGACGATTCGACGCGGAAGAGGTTTTTATGAAAATAACAAATATTGATGTGTATGAACTCATTGCCGAAGGAGGGCAGTCAAGAATTTATAATTTTGATGAGACTAAAATCATTAGAGTGCCAAAAAGAGAAAGTGATTATGAACGTATTAAATACGAATATGATGTATATAAATCTTTAGAAGATATGGTTAACGTACCAAAAGTATATGAAATTGTTGACTATAAAGATATTCCATGTTTAATAATGGAAAAAATAACAGGTAATGATCTTTTTTTTAACCTTAAAAAAAATTTATTTAATATATTTACCTTACCCAAAATACTCGCTACCTTGCATTCAGAATTGTTTCAAATATCCATAAATAATACTTTTGAAAATAATCACAATAAAGCTATCTATTGTATATCAAAATCAACATCTTTATCTTCAGAAATAAAAAGTATATTATTGGAACGTCTAAATACATTAGAATTTGGTTCGGTATTATGTCACGGTGACTTTCATCCTGGAAATATTATTGAAGCAAATAATCATAATTATATTATAGATTGGTCATCAGCAACGATTGGCTCACCGCTTTTTGATATTGCACATACATTTTTGTTATTAATGAACATACCAAAGTTGAATAATGTTTCAGATACAGAGCATAATATACAGAAAAAATTCACAAGATATTTAGGTAAAAAATACTTACGATTAGTTTGTAAACAGAACAATATATCAATAAATTCTCTTTTTCCATATATTTTAATTAAAGCAGGAGAAAGAAGCTATTATGGAATAGATAATGAAAAAAATTGGTTGGTTAAATTTATTGAAAATACTATTCATGAGAAAAGTATTAATGTACTTAAACTGGAAAAATATGCCTAACAACTGCTTCAACCTGATATTTTCTTTGTCACGATTTGTGCTGTCGCTGCGCTCCTGACGCACAAATCATCTTTGTATTTCCATCGTATTCCACTCAGATCCATTTGTCAAAATACCACCTGTGGATAAAAAAAGAATAGGAGTGTCTACGACAATCCTCTTGATTTGACTAATTAAAGTTTATCCAAAAAATGTTCACCTAGATCCATGATACGGTCAAGATGAAATTTGCTTACGGATAAAAACGGTTCAGCATCCTCGGGAATGGAATGGTTTCACGGATATGTTCAACCCCGGCGATCCAGGTGATGAGACGTTCCAGTCCGTAGCCGAATCCGCTGTGAGGGACGGAGCCGTATTTCCGGGTATCGACATACCACTGAAACTTATCCACCGGCATATTTTCTTGGTTCATCCGTTCCAGGAGCAGATCCAGGTTGTCTTCCCTTTGTGATCCCCCGATAAGCTCACCGAATCCTTCGGGTGCCATGAGGTCGCTTGCCTGGACATAGTTGGGATCATCCTCACAGCGCTTCATGTAGAATGCTTTGATTTTTGCGGGCCACCGGTCGATGAACAGGGGTTTGTCAAAAATATCGGCGAGGAGGGTTTCATCATTTGCCCCGAGGTCAAGGTCTTCCGTAATCTCCGAGCCTTTGTCCCGGAGAATCTTTACCACTTCTTTGTGGGTTATCCGTTCAAAAGGGGCTTTAATTGATTCGAGTTTTGAAATGTCTCTCCCTAAAATCTCAAGCTCTTTGATATTCTTATTTAATACATCCTGAACGATATAACAGATAAGGCGTTCCTGTATCGCCATATTATCTTTGTGTTCAAAAAATGCCATTTCGGCGTCCATCATCCAGAACTCGATAAGATGTTTCCGGGTTTTGGATTTTTCCGCCCTGAATACAGGCCCGAAGTCGTAGACCCGCCCGTGGGCCGAGATAAGGGCTTCCAGATAGAGCTGGCCGCTCTGGGAAAGATAGGCTTTCCCCAGGTCAAAGTAATCCAGCTCGAAAAGTGTTGTCGTCCCCTCGCATGAGTTCGCGGTGATAATCGGCGTATCTATTTTAATGAAATCTTCCTTATTAAAGAAATCGTATGTTGCATAGATGATAGTATTTCTGATCCGCTGAATTGCCCACTGTTTTTTGGAACGAAGCCAAAGATGCCTGTTCTGAAGAAGGAAATCCGGGCCATGCTCTTTTTTTTCAATGGGATAAGGTTCACTTTTGGAAATAATCCGGACATCCTCTGCCTGAAGCTCAAAGACACCTTCTTTCTTGGGATGCTCGCTCACAGACCCCTGAACCATGACAGCGCTTTCCCGGGTTATTTCATTTATTGTATTCCATTGTTCTTCTGTCATATCCGGTTTGCTGGCAACCGCCTGAATATAGCCGCTCCCGTCTCTTATCTGAAGAAAAGCGATTTTACCGGAACACCGTGAGTTATGAACCCAGCCCTTTAACGAGACTGATTTTCCCACATAGTCTTTAATTTTGTTTATAAGCACGTACTCCGCCATAGTATCCTCCAATACGATTTATTTTATCATGTTTGATGAATGCAGTATAATATTACGCACGTTTCGCTATTATTCCACCATCCTTGTTTTTAAGTAAGGATGGTGGAATAATAGCACAAGGAAGCGAGCCTTTACAAGTGGAGAAATTCAAAAACATCGTTACCCCGATAATATCGATGATTCAGAGTATTGAAAAACCATCAAGGAGTAGAAAATAAAAGAATATAAATCACTTTTCTTTCAGGCATATTGCTATACAAAAGAAGATCCTTTACTCTATAAATAGAATGGGAATCATTATAAACAAGAAAAAGATATTTACTTACATTGATGACAACCGGATAATAAAATTAAAAAAAGTTCTTAAATCAATCAACCTTAATACATTTATTAATAAAGAAGGGAATACACTCCTTCTCCATGGAGTGCTGAAAAACAATAAAGATATGGTAACATTATTATTGGAGTCAGGCGCTCTTCCGGACATCAGTAATAAAATTTTACAGAATAATAATTATACATATCCCCTTCATATTGCCGCTTCCCGGAATTATCCGGAGATTGTGAAATTACTCCTTGCGTATGGCGCAAACCCGGAGGTAAAGGATATAAAAGACCTGACACCCCTCCATCACGCTTGTAAATACGGTTCTTATCTCTGTGCCGGGGAGCTCGTAAAGGGTGGAGCAAGGGTAGATGCAACGACGATATTCAATACCCAGCCGTTACACTATGCTGCCGAAAAAGGATATACGACAATTGTCGAATTATTGCTTGAACATGGTGCCCCGATAAATGGCATCCCGAATGATGAGAAACCGCCTCTTTACTGGGCAATGAAAGGTCTTTGGATAGAAACAGCAAGGGTATTGATAAATCATGGAGCCATTTCGGATTTTTTAAACCTCTCCGGATTACAAAAAGACTTTCTCTGCGGAAAAGAACCGGACTTACGGAATGAGAACCTTGATGAGATTGATGTATTCGGGCGGACTATTTTATTTTACGCAATTGCTTCGAAGGATTCCGGGTTAACCGAAAGATTGATAGAATTGGGTTGCGATAAGGAGCTTAAGGATATCTTTGAGTTCAGAGCAGAGGATTACTCTCCGTATAATCAGTTGACTCATTTTTAATGATGCCCTACTATCATATAAATAATATCTCATTCTCTGTGGCTTACATACAGAGAGATTTATTTTTATTTATAAAGGAGATTTCTTATGCCACAACAAAGTGAGAATAAAAATCCAAACTATCCTGAAACAGATACTATCAAACAAATAAAAAGTGCTATTACCAGTAATTGGAAAACCGACAGGGAGCATGCCTTTTCACTCTATGAAAAACTCCTTGAACTTGAAAAAGAAAATAAAAAAGATAAACAATCCGAACATACCGAACATACTGATAAAGAATATATTATCAAATTGGCTGAAAAATACTTTGATTCCGAATCTATCGGTCCGGAACTATTGGAAACCGCTTTATCGGAAAAAGTAATTACCTATATTAAAAAACAGATTGATGCATTCCGCTGGCAGGACAATACGAAAGCTATCGCTTACGCGCAAGAAATCATCCGGATAGGAGAATACCGGGGGGATTCAAATCAGAAAGCTTTCGGACTCATGTGCCTGGGAGACAGTATGGTATTCACCGGGGACCAGCTCAAAGAAGCCTGGAAAATACAACATCAAGGCGCGAAATTGTATCTACAAACCGGGAATCTAATGGGATGGGCCTTGACAACTATCGGAAGAGTCGGCATTTGCATCGAACTTGAATGTGTTGATGAAACTCTCAAAGAGGCAAAGACGGCCCTTGAATTCTTTAAGAGATATAATCACCAGGATTATTTTGTACGCCTGTCTATAAATATAATGCGGTTATTAAATGAAATAGGACAATATGATGAGGCACTCTCCCTATTCAATAATGCCTTTACAGTGACCACGAATCTTAAAGAAAACAAAGAAATGCATCTTTTAATCCTCTACAATAACGCGGGAATCACCTACTGGCAAAAAGGCGAGTTTAACCGGGCCTTTGATTGCTTACTCAATGCGAAAGATTTGGCAGCTAAACTTAATAAAACAGAGAGTGTCACCGTAATCCTGACTAATATTGCTTATATTGAGAATATGCGCGGTAATTATAACGAAGCCTTGCGGCTTACCGACTCGATTCTCTCCGGCGCTAAAACAGAAAACACTCTTTACATATTACGAACAAAAAGGATCATGGCAGATTGTTATCTAAACCTTAACAGGGATCAGGAAGCATTCGAACTGGCAAGGACGATCATCAGCGACCTGTCTTTACCCGGTAAAAAAAACCTTATCGATCTTGCCCATGCTTTCCATCTATTGGGCACAATCGAAGCAAAGAAGGGAATGTTTAAAAGTTCGGAACAGAGTTTTAAAAAAGCAAAAGATAATTTTCTCGCGTTACAATGCGACACATGGGCCTGGTATACGGAACTATTACGGGGGAAGATTTTATTAATGAGGGGAGAATATAAAAAAGCGTTAGACATCGCAGATGATTCCATCACTTTTTTTAAAAAATCAAACCAGAATATCAATCTATCCAGGGCATATCTCTTTAAAGCTGAATGTTTGATCGGGCTGCAACAATATGATGAAGCCCTGTCCACAGGCAAAACCCTTCTTAAAACTGATAAGCCGGGCAATATCTTTAGTATATATTATAATACATATATCATGATGGGCCGGGCAGAAGAGGTGCGGGGAAATGACGAGAGCAGCAAAAGATTTTATAATAAAGCCATAGAAAAAATCGAAGGGCTCCAGCAAAATCTGACCATTACGATCCGTCCGGAATTTCTGGAAGATAAATGCGATGGAATCCATTCACTTATAAGGCTCCTCCTTGCTCATGATAACCTCACAGAAGCATATGAAACGGTTGAACGGCTAAAATCGATGACTATTCTGGGATACCTTGCCAACCGTAAAAGGCTTTACTGGTCGGAAAAAGACCCGGAATCCCGGGAGCTTATCCGGGAGCTCCGGCTTTTACGTAATGATTATAATTGTCTTTACAGATTATATCAGGAGAAACCGTCGTTACAGGATGATGATCCTGCTTTAGAAACAAAGGTAATAGAAACCAGGATTAATCATTATGAAACGAGAATGCGCGCTATTATTGAAAAACTCTATTTACTGAACGCGAAAAAAAATCGTTACATTCCCATAGAAAAACACAGCTTAAAGGATACTCAACTCCATCTTCCCGAAAACTCTTTTTTAATTCAATACTATAGTAATGGCGAAGCTATGTGGGCATTTATTATTGAAGAAAAAACAGAGTTTGTGTACAAATTCCCCGTGACAATCAGCCATATCGGAGAACTCCTGGAAAAATATTATGATAATATTAATTACGCCCTCCAGGAAGGAATACATTCACCGATCCTCCCAAACCTTACACGACTTGCCCGCCGGTTGGGCCGGGAACTCTATAATGCACTTATACAGCCTTTTGAACACCTTCTCCGGGAGAATAAACAATTACTCATCGTCCCCTTTGGATTGCTTCACTATATCCCCTTTAACATACTTTATAATGGGAAAAGCTTTTTAGTCGAACAGACCAATCTATCCATTCTTCCCTCTGCCGGGATTCTCTTTCGCCCTCATTTCTCAAAAAAACCGGGTATGGTGATACTCGCCCACGCAGGTGAAGGCGAAATCACAAATACAATCGCGGAAGCAAAAGAAATCAGCACCTTTACGGAAAGTGAACTCTATTGTAACAAAGAGGCAACCCCGGGCTGTCTTGAATCAACACCAAAGCAAATACTTCATATCGTAGCCCACGGTAAACACAGAATCGATTACCCCGAACTTTCATACATACAGCTCGAAGACGGTTATCTCTATGCCGATGATCTGCTGCAAAAAGAGCTTGATTATGAACTCGTCACCTTAAGCGCCTGTGAGACCGGAAAAACTATGGTGAAAAAAAGCGAAGAAATGATCGGCTTAATCCGTGGAGTTCTTTTTGCAGGAGCACAATCAATTGTCGTAAGTATGTGGCGTATTGATGATAATATGACAGTTCAACTCATGAAATCTTTCTACCGGGCACTATTCTCAGGCAAATCAAAGGTCCTTTCTTTATGTACTGCCCAGCGGGAAATTATAGAAACCTATCCCAATCTGCATCCTGCATTCTGGGGGGCATTTCAGCTCATAGGACATTCGGGCCCGTTATCTCATCAACCTCTCTCATAATTTTTTTTACATCTCCTCTTTTTTTGTGACAAAACAATAAAAAAACAATTCATCCTAGATGAGGAGGATTGCCTATGGAATAAACTTTATAGCGTAATATGAACATAAGGTTCATTACAAAAATTTATTAATTAAAAGGAGATGTAATATGAAAGGAATAAATATTTCGAGAATGAATGTCCTGATAGCCATGGTTTTTATTTTGTCCATGGGGATGGGATACGGACAGGTTCATATCGATCTGGGAATTCCCAATTCAATTCCCTGCTATTGCCAGGAAACTGGGTTTTGGTGCGGAGCTGCTGTGGGACAGATGATACTTCAGGGGTATCCGGGGGGCCTTGAATTCCCTAATACTCAAGCTGATGTCTGGAGCACTATCCAGCTTTATAAAAATGATCCGGGAGTTCCCTGGTTTACCGATCCCGATGGCCTTCGAGGGGCGCTCATGGATCTGGGAAGCTCCCCCGGTGTCAATTGGGTGGTCTATGCAAAACCGGACAAAACAAAACTGATGTATAGTGTGGCTTATTGGATGAATAAAAGAGAATATCCCGTGGCGATCCTGATAAACGATTGGGCACATTGGGTGAATATAGTTGCCATAGAGACTGATGTTGATCCCCTTACCAATACCACAGTCAACTTGCAGTGGATTAAGATATACGACCCTGCTTCACCTTGGGGTTGTCCGTCGGCTGTAAGCGGGGGTGTGACAACATCCATGACCGGGGCAGCCTGGTATAATCCGGTGAATAACTATTTAGATAATCCCGGAAATTATCCCGCGAGTAAATGGAATGGTAATTTCATCGCGGTTATTGAACCTCCGAAACAAGACGGGATTGTTCTCGCCCCTAAAATAGAAGTCGTTCAGAAGGGAAGAATCCTTCCGCCGGAAGTAATAATGGAATACACATATAAATGGATTAAAAAGTATAATTTATTCGAAGACAGAACGTATAGCAGTTTCAGGAACCTTAATCCCCTTGAACCTATTCTTGTAAACAAGTCATTCGGGGCATACTATATCGTACCTTTTGGCTTTCCCGAAGATAATATCGCCCAAGGGTCACTGATCCTCAATGCATATACCGGTGATTTCGAACAAATCGGGGCTTATAAAAAGCCGGGAACATATCTTTCCGAGAAAGAGGCTGTACGAAAGGCTTTGAATTATCTGAAGTGTGGATGTAATGCTTATGTTGAAAAAGCAGAATTGAAATACATCTATAGTTCACAATCGGCAAATCGCTTTTCACCAGTGTGGGAAGTACAGATTTATGCTGATGATCTAATAAACGAGAATACAGACATTCTTTATGTTACCAACTTGGGAGATGTATTGGAACATCTTACCTTCCGGACTTTTGGTGATTAAACTTTTCATTTTATATACTGACAATTTTATAAATCCCTGATTACTATCAGGACAGTATAATCCCTTAAATCAGCCTGTTATATTTTTCATAACAGGCTGAACTTTTGTTTTACTATTGCTATCCCGGACTTAATTCGGATACTGCAATTTTTATTGCCACAACCGCATAGAGAACAAAGTTATGTCCGGGGTAATAATGGAATAATTTATTTTTATTTTTAAATGTGCCGGTTGGATAGGGGATTATTCATCAACCTTGCATTGAAATGAGAGAAAAGTCCCGGTCTTATTCGAGAGGCGTATAATGACGGGGACGAGTTCTTTAATAGTACTCCGGAATGAACAGAGGGTATCGATTTGTTGTGTTGTGATAAGTTTATTGCTCTGCCAGATTTCAAGCAAAGAATTAATCATCATTTCCTCGTGGGATTCATCCGGAATAAATTGGCCCTTAAACGTAAAACCATCATCTTTCTGAATAATGCTGTAATACATATCAATATATTCATTTTCTTTATACTTTATTTTTAATTTTCTATTTTTCTCTTTTGTTCCTCCGGTACCACGGACTGCTGTTTTTAATTCCGGGGCAATATATTGAACGTCATTACGGGGAAACGGAATTATTTTTTTTAAAACTTCCGAGGTTTGGAGATTGGATTTAGTGTTGGTGATATCACCTTCCACGAATTCTTTCAGATCTTCCAGTTCTTCCCTGCACCAAGGGCAGGTCTTCAGATGGCTTTCTATCTCTTCTTTTAGATTATCGGGAAGGAGATTAAAATGGAAATCTCCCAAGTCCGAAGAAGTGGGACAATCAAAACGGTATAACTGTGACGTTAATCTTTTTTCGAAGTCATCTATTTCGTCTGATCCCGGCATATGCTTTTATTCCTTTCCTATAATATACAGCGTTTTAACAGCATAGTATAGCCTTTGTTTTCAAAGAAGGCTGCACTATGACCTTAACGTAACTGTCACTATAATAAATGCATTACATACCCAATTCGTCACAACTTTTACTAGTTAAGTAACGATTTCCTTTAAGAGATCCAGAAGTTTTTCATCTTTTCTTAAAATCCGCTTTATTTTTTGTTGATTTACACGGACATCATTCGTTTCCTTCCAGATTTCCGGAAATTCCTTTACAATAGTCCTTGGTTTCATATCACTGACAAAGAGCAGCCGTGATAAAAGCAGATCTTTGGATTCGGGTAAAATTACTTTCATATGATTCCATAATTCCTTTACGATAATCTGCTTCTCGTAATTCGGCTCACATGCAAGATCGGAGACATCCTCCAAATCAATCATTTTTCGTTCATTTTTTCGCCTTTCCGTAAGCAGAACAGTGTGGACACATTTACGCCAATACGCCAGAAGTGCACCTAGTGAACTAAAATTTGAAAAGGGGTACCGCCGCAAAGCAAAAATGAACTGACTCATGCTGTCCATCACTATTCCATCCACCTCCAGGTTAAGTTCGTTGAAATATGAATGATTTTTTACCCAATATAATACAAGGGGCTTATAAATATTATAAATAATTCCAACGGAAATATCACATTTTTCCTCAAAGGCCCTGCGAAACAACTCATAACAATACCTGGTTGTATGCTCCTCACCCTTGTGGAAATTCTGTGTCTGTTCCCGGCATTTTTCTTTTAATTCTTTTAGACTTAATTCTTTTAGGGGATCCATATAGTATTGAACCTAACAATTTATTTACTCCCAATTAATTGGTTTTCCCTGTCCAACGAACCATCAGTTTTGATTTTTTCCTTCAGATATAAAGAAATTGAAAACCACTTTTATCAGGAAATACCGAAAAAACAAATGTTTTCCGGTATAGTTATTGTTTACTGGTCTGCCTTACCGTTAGAAACTCCATATATTTTTATTTCTTAGCAAAAAAAAACACAGCAAACCATTATAATCGGAAATACTGACAATACATCATTTGTCAGTTTTAAATAGCGTACAGTATATGAAAACCATATTTTCTTAATTTTGTCAACATATAAAGTTTATCTGTTATTATACTCACCTGTTAAAAAGGAATTGTCCGGAAAGATGGCCAAAAGATCACCTGCAAAGTCCGTTCATTGAACGGCGGTGGCTTTCTTTTGCTCATAATTTAAACTTTCCGGACAATCCGTTAATTAAATATGCTTGTTTTAAAGTAAATTTTGTTATAGTCCCTGCTTAACCGGAAGAACATCAAATCCCCCGGATGCTGTAGACGAAGACCTTAAGGTGAGTATTGCCCCGGGAATACTTTCACCTTGGGATAAAAGTGCTGCCACGGCTCCGGAAACCATACCGGTCGCAAAGGAACTTCCGGACCATATACCCCAACCGGATGTATTGGCATCCGTTGAATCGGTATAGGGACTGCTTAAATAAATACTCAAGATACCGTCGGTTGTTATTTTACTTGAATTAACTTCGCCCCCAAAGGCCAGGAATCCACCGGTACCTGGTTCGTTGGAAAAACTGGATATCTTTCCATTCCGCTGAGTGGATCCCACACCAATAACGTCCTTAAACCGGGCAGGGTATCCCGCATCATGGTGGTCCCGGATTTTACTATCATTTCCGGCTGCTGCAATCACGACGCCATTATGATTCTTTATCAATTCTACGGCATCAAAGAGGAGTGTAAGAAAAAGTTCCGGCTTTTGCAGACCGTATATCATTTTTATTCTTATATCGGTTATTTCTTCGTTATATTTATTCTCTTTGTCGGGGAACCTGAGTTTCGTAGTGAGACTTGTGTTAACCACAAAGGGATTGTCATTATCAACCTGATCTAAAACCTCCTGAAAACCCCATAAGAGTGAATCCAGAGTTCCTGCGGCATAGTGGTTCATGACTTCGATAAGATGCAGACGCGAATCAGGGGAAAGAAGGTTAATTATTCCGGCGATAAAAGTACCATGGTCCGAAAGATTTCGATTTCCATAGTTTTCATTCAGATAGGTGTTAAAATCGGGATCAAGGCATCCATTGTATTGAATGGAATGCTCGGTACCTATTAATGAAAATATATTCTTAATAACTTTGTTTTTATTATAAAAGACATATCCTTCAAATAAGGCTGTTATTTCAGGTAACGTATCCAGAATATAAACATCTATTTTTTCTTTAGACGGTAACCGTGTCTTAATAATTTCCTTTGGAAACTCGAATGCCGGTAAAATCGGAGAAGCCAAACCGGAAATCCCCGAAGCATCGATAGCATAATCTGCTTCTGTAACCGGATCCTTCGGTTTTATGGGCAATCCAGCGGGAGCTCCGGTAGTCATACCACTCATGAACTGGCCCACCATCATCCAGTTAACCGATACACCCTTTAATGTATATTCTTTATCCTTCAGATAAAACGGACCTTCCGCTGTCATCCCGAGGGAAAATACCATGAGCATAAAGTCTGTTTCTTCGGCAGTTAAATTAAGTCCCGATCTATTTACGGATATCGTTGCAAAAGAATTATTTTCTTTTGCCTTAATCTCATAATACTGCTCAGGATTAATTTGAATAGAACCGAATAATTTATCTTTATTTCTGTCCAACCATTGGACAGCCCTGTCGATATCCTGGGTCAACTTATACCTGTCACCATCCAGGAGTAATCCCTGTAATGTATGAGATAAAATTCCGTATTTGAAATTCGAGAAGAAGACGGCGAGTTCATTCGAAAGCGCTCTTAATTCTTCTTTGGTGATGTCACTGTCCCTCCCGGCATAAGTGAACTCGACAACAATATCCCGGGTAAAAATACGGATATCCTCGCCATCCTGATACGCCTGTTGCCCGTAAGCCGGACAAAAGCCTATACACAAAAATAGTATGATTCCTAATAAAAAAAGCCGTGTTTTAATTACTTCCCCTATCATATTTTCCTCCTATAAACTATTAAATTCTAAACCTGTTTAATTCTTTCTTCTTCTATAAAGATTATTAAAAGAATAAAGGTGACTACTGTCACCAACTTAAGGTGACTACTGTCACCAACTTAAGGTGACTACAGTCACCAATTGGCCGCAAAAACAATACACCCCTCCTTTTGAAATAAATGATATGCAAACCTTTATTGTCACAGATTTTTCTTTATTATTGATATGTTTGACAACCCTCATCGGGAATTACGCATAACAGACTGGTGACGCTATTCCTGGTGAGATTGTTAATCAATTTCATTATTGTTACCGGAAAACCCTAAGATTCTTTTTTTATTCTGCCTTTAACCGCTCTAAACAAGCATGTTCTATTGTATTATATACAGCACTTATGTTAATTAATCCAATATATCATTCATTTTTTTAAATATTTTTTTATAAACCCGGTTCTGCTGTTTTTTTATTCACCTTCATTCACACTATGGAAAAAACAGGGATCCGGATATGTCGTCCGAAGCTTTTCAAGCTGACTCGTTAAATACCCCTTAAAAATCATCCGCCTTTTATACGAAAATCACCGGAAGTCTCAACTTATCCCTGTCTGTTTCAAGCTTTCTTTTTCCGCGAACACATAGGTGAGACAATTCCGGACAATCACCTTGAACCGAGTATTTCCCTGCCGGAGAACATCCTCAAAATATCCCGGGCAATCGGGGCACTCCAGGGAGAACTCCTTGGAGAACTCCGCGGAACAGGCATGTTTCATAAAACAAATCCTGCTCACAAACAATGGGGGATTAAACCCGGGTCCCGTCCTTTTCAGAATGCTGTCGGATATCCCGGGCAGCCCGGAAACTGCTTTATACGCTTCATTATCCCCTTCTATCCAAAAATAGGAAAAAAGAATTTTCCGGCTATTTTGAAACGAGTTGCGGAGTAATACATGAGAACGCAACAAAAAGGCGAGGGAAACGCGGTTCCCGCAGTAAAGAAAAAAATCGGTAAAGAAGAAAAGATTGGGAAGATGCTCCAGGGACGAAAGAAGAGCAAGATGAGAGATATTGTTAAGCCCAAGAACAAAACGATTTTCCCGGTATAAAGAAAAGAATTTAAGAAGCTTTTCACATAGATTTTCATTCTTCATGATGACAGGTGCAAGGGCGCCAAACCATGTTCCCTCATAATGATAAAAATCCGAAATATCTATTTCATCACTCTCATTGATAAAAGGGACAATTGTCGTACTCCCTTTTATGAGTGCCCGACGTGGTACTCTCAGATCCGGCTCCGGGGGTCCGGATAATTGGGAAAGCAAGGTATCAATCCAAAGAGAGATACGATGACAAAAAGCCTCTTTCGTTTCCGCATAGTTTTTACCGATTATTTCCAGAACCTCCCGTCTTGTTTTTTTTATCAATGACGGGGGAATAAAAAGACGCGTGTCCGGGTATGCTGTTTTGTTCGTAATGGTGAGTTGTTCCACCCAAAAAAGTGATTCCCCGGGCCGGTTGAATTCCCCGGCTATTTTTTCAAAAGCAGGAAACTCTTTATCTGCTCTTTCCACATGAAATGGCAGGGTCACTTCAAACAGGTGAGCGTTATTGATACTGATAGTCACATCAACCTTATGGTCATACAAGAAAAGAGTGATACGGCAGGGGATCCTGTAGAGGGGAATCTCCCCTTCCGGTAATTCCGGCTGCTGCGTTTTTTTTGATGATACCTGGAAAATGGCACTGCCGGTTTCAGGGAGGATATGATGACAAATCAGGACATATTCTCCTTTTTTTGCACTATAGACTGATTTCCCATTCTTTATCATCTTCTGTATTCCGAAAAGCACATGGTCATTAATCGAAGACCCTGAAAAAAACAACAATCCGTCGTGAAGCTCAATGTCCCTGTTTAATAGAAGGGAAAATCCCTCTTTTGAAACCTTTTCCACCTCTCCCAGTTTTATTCCCATATGGGAGGGATAGGTTGTGTTGATGATATCCCCTGGCTTTGGAGATGAAAAAAAGCCGTTGGTGGGATTTCTTGAAAAAATCAAGGTTGATGAGGTAAGCTCCTGGTCCGCACTTTGCTTCTGCTTTGTAAGGAGGGATTTGTAATATCTGCACAGATGAGAGACATATGAAGGCGATTTCATCCTGCCTTCGATCTTAAAAGCATCAATCCCCATATCAAGAAGTTTTGAAACATTTTCCCTGAACATAAGATCATTACAGGAAAAATAATAGCCTTTGTCCGGTCCTTTTTCGAACCAGGTCCTGCATATCTGGGCGCATTCGCCCCTGTTCCCCGATCTGTTTAAGAGCATTCCCGAGGCGAGACAGAGCCCGGAATAACTGTAGCAGAGGGCCCCGTGAATAAAAACCTCCAGTTCCATATCAGGGTGGGCGTCCCGGATCTCTCTGATCTCATTCATAGTGAGTTCCCTGGCAAGGACTACCCGTTTTACTCCGAGTTCCTTTAACACAGCGACCCCTTCTTTATTGTAGACGCACAGTTGGGTAGATGCGTGGATACGAAGTCCGGGGAAATGCGTGCGGATGATGTCGAGCAATCCTAAATCCTGGAGAATAATCCCGTCCACACCCAGGGCAGAGAGATCATAAAGAAGACTGATGATTTCCCGGATTTCATTTTCTTTAATAATCGTGTTAAGGGCTATAAATACTTTTTTATCATGGTCATGAGCGAATCGGATCACACGGCGTAATTCATGAAGGGAAAGATTTTTGGCATATTTCCGGGCGGAAAACGACTCCAATCCGGCATACACGGCATCCGCACCGTTTTCCAGGGCAATGATCGCCGTGGTAAAACTTCCGGCCGGTGCCACAAGTTCACAGGGTTTTTTATCAAACGTCATGCCGCCCTTTTTCTCCTTATTGTTGACATACATTATATCCTTTTTGGATTATTTAAAGAAGAGTTTGAGATAGAAAAGAGATTGGCTTAGGTGTTCTTTTACACGGAGTATTGTTATTTGTGAGAGGAAAGATAGGACCCGGACAATTTCACCTTCACTTTTACATCATAACATTGTATAATTATTATATGGGTAAATATGATAATGCCTATAAATACATTTTCTCGAATAAACGTATTTTTTATCAACTGGTAACATCCTTTGTAAAAGAAGATTTTGTGAAAGAGATTATTCTTGAAAATATGGAGCATCTGGATAAAAGTTTTATATCTGATGAATTTCTGGCAAGAGAATCTGATATTATATACAGAATAGAACTCAAAGATACGGAAGTGTATATCTATATTTTATTAGAGTTCCAGTCCACAGTAGATAAAACGATTCCCATACGTATGTTACTTTACATCCTACAATTTTATGATTTGTTATTAAGGAATTCACAAAGTGGACTATTGCCTGCTGTTTTTCCATTACTTTTATATAATGGACAGGCTGATTGGACAATTCCCGGTAATGTCCGTGAATTAATCGATAAACGAATATCCGAGAGATATATTCCGAGTTTTGAGTATTATAAAATTATAGAAAAAGATATTCCCGATGAAACACTGGAAAAACTTAATAATCTAGTCTCTGCAATTATTTATCTTGAAAAACGAAAAGACCAAAAAGGACTCAGAGATACTATCGATAAAGTAGTAGAAATGATAAAGCAGGAAAATATTATTGATGTGAGAATGTTCACAATCTGGTTTAAACGTATGTTTCGTCAGAAGGCGGATTTTGAACAAGTTGATAAAATTAATGATGTGATGGAGGTTAAAAATATGTTAACAACAATAGCAGATCAAATAAAATTAGAAGGCAAGATAGAAGGCAAAATGGAAGGCAAAATGGAAGGCAAAATGGAAGGTACTCTTGAATTCGCCAAAAAAATGAAGGATAAAGGGTATCCTCTTGAAGAAATTACGGAAATCACAGGTTTATCAAAAGAAGTGATAGAAAAATTATAACGACTGTTCCTTTTTATACCAGCTTTGTAGCTGAAATAATCCGCCTTATCTATTTCATGTAATTTTCCGGGAATGTAATGTAAATGTCCTCATTACCCTTTATTTTTTTTCATGAATGTACAATAATATGATGTAGGAACTCTTTACTATTGTCTACTGAATAGTAATAGTCATGAAATGAGGCCGGTATGAGTAAATTTTTCAATTATTTCCTATCACACTACACATCATTGGAAAAGCAGAAAAAAGCAAAGCTCGTTCTCATAGCCTGTATGATCCTTATTATTACTGATATTTTCACAATTCCATCTTATTTTATCGGGGCATTTAACCTGCCCGTTTTTATCGGATTAAGTATTGGATTGATTATCTATTTATTCATACTCCTGCTTCTGAAAAGAGGAAAGTACAATTATGCCTCGGGTATTCTCATCGGTATTCTATTCAGTTTAATGATTTTACCTTCATTAACATCAGAATATATTCACTTTTATCAAATAGCATTCTATGGTTTCCTCTTTTGTTTTGTTCTTGGACTCACACTTCTCTTTACTTTTTCGGTTATCCCGATTGTCCTTGTAACCGGAGGTGGAATTATTATTCTTATACTCAGCTATTTTATAACAATTTCACCGAATATTATTTCCGCCGATGTGCAGTCTTCTCTAATCATATTCATAGCCGTGATAATAATATATGGAATTATTGGTTTTTTTTCTACTCTTACATTCAGTATGACAAAAGAAGTGATTACCCTGGCAGAATCGCAATCTGCTGAGAATAAAATCCGTCTTAAAAATATACAAACAATACTTGAATCGTCCCGGGAGGGAATGGCGATCGGGGAAAAACTAAAGCAATCCACGGAAAATTCATTATCATCATCGGAAAAAATAAAGGAAAACGTCAAAGAGATTACCGGGGCAATTTCATCACTTGACCATGAAATAAAAACATCACAAAAGATGAATGAAACTGTCCGGAATCAATCTCACGCAGTGATGGAGCTTGTTCACCAGAACGGGGCATCAACGATAGAAACATCAGCCTCGATAGAAGAAATTTCCGCATCCATGAATATGATTACTGCCTCTGCCACAGAACGACAAAAATCCATAGAAGTACTTGTCAATACAACAGCCCTCGGAGAAAAAGATATGGAACAGGCTCTGGCAGCTATCCAGGCTGTGGAAAAATCCTCGGATGATATACTTGGAATTACAAAAGTTATCGCAAAAATATCAAGTCAAACCAATTTACTTGCAATGAATGCCGCCATCGAAGCGGCCCATGCCGGGGATAAAGGAAGAGGTTTCTCCGTGGTCGCCGAAGAAATAAGGAAACTGGCGGAAGATACGAATAAGAACTCAAATAAAATAAAAGTCACCCTGAAAGAAAATCTGGAAAAAGTCGCCCAGGCAGCCGGGTATAATACAAAAGTCAGCTTATATTTTTCCAAAATGAGAGAGAACATAACACAGATATCGAACCTTATGGAAGAAATTATCAGCGGCATGCAGGAAATATCAAGGGGTACCGTAGATATCCGTGATGCGATTACGGATATTGTATCCTCCTCGGAAGAAATAAAAACCTCCATGGGAAATGTCGAAAACGCAATTACTGCAAATGCAGCGAGTGTTGATGAGATATCGAATTTATCACAACATGTCCAGGAGAGAATTTCTTTAATTACGACAAATCTTAGTACAATTGTCGATGATATCCGGAAGGTCCATGAAATCGGACTAGTGAACATCGACCATGTGGAAAAAACAAATAAAAAGATAGAAAGTCTGAATCAGTAAATTCACTCCTCAGCGCCCGGTATTTTGCCGGACTTATTGCGGGCTTTTGTTTATAAGGATGCGAGTTATCTATTAGGAGATTATGGGAAGCAGATTGATTATGTTTTGATCTGCTTCCCGTATTTTATTCCCAATTTGTTCATTTTATGCCTTAATGTACTGGCATTTATTCCCAACAATTCGGCGGCACCCCCCGGGCCATGTATTTTGCCCTTTGTTTGCGCTACAATTTTCGTAATATGATGCTTAAGCACATCATCCAATGTTACCGGGTTCTCCGGATTCGGTTGGAGACTATTTTCCTTCGTCTTTCCCGTGATTAAGGTCTCAAAGGATAATGGCTGGTCATCATGTACTATGAGCGCCCTCTCAATAATATTTTCCAGTTCCCGGACATTTCCGGGCCAGTCATAATTCATCAACCTTGAAATAGCTCCGGGGGCAAGTTCCGGAATGCCTGAAAGTTTTAATTGCTTTGTTTTTTTTGCCATAAAATGCTGAACAAAAGCGGGGATGTCTTCCTTTCGATGCCTTAATGGAGGAACCTGAATAGGGAAAACATGTAAACGAAACCATAAATCTTCCCGGAATTTTTTCTCTTCTATAAGTTTTTCCAGGTTTTGATTTGTAGCCGCAACAATCCTGACATTAAGAGAAATCTGCGCAGATCCCCCGACCCGCTCAAACTCTTTATTTTGGAGCACCCGGAGCAATCTCACCTGGATATTCAAGGGAAGCTCTCCTATTTCATCGAGAAAAATTGTTCCGTCTTGCGCCCTCTCAAAGCGTCCCCTTCTCTGTGCCAGAGCACCTGTAAAAGCTCCTTTTTCATGGCCGAATAATTCACTATCAATAAGTGTTTCCGGAATCGCCCCGCAATTAACAGTGATAAACGGACCGTTTCTTCTTTCCGAGGAATAATGAATAGCCTTTGCGATAAGATCTTTACCGACACCAGTTTCACCAAGTAGGAGAACCGGCGTATCCCGGATCGAGACCTGCCGCACATGTTCCATAACATGTTTTAATCCGAAATTCGCCCCGACAATTGTATCACCGGACAGTAGATTCAGCTCATGTTTTAAAAACCGGTTATCATCGGCAAGGATTTCTTTTAATGCAAGGATTTCTCTATGTTTCAGGGTATTTGACATGGCAATCACAAAAGGCTCCATGAGTAAAGCTATGAGATTCTTATGGTCGTCTGTAAATCGTTCTTCCGATTCCGATATGAGCACCAGACTCCCAAGAGGTTTTTTATGAGCAGACAAGGACAGGATGATAAGAGATGATGCTTTCACCTTATGAAAAGAGAGCATCTCTTTACTTATCGGATAGTTATCCGGATCATTTAAAATAAACGCAGAAGGAAAATCCGAGTGGGCTGCCCGTTCCATAGAAGCTTGTGCCTCCCCCGACAGGGGAGTCAATAAATCCATTGCTTCTCCTTTTTCCAAATTTGCTTGTGCAATAGTGCGCATGGCGGAAAATCCGGGATCATAAATTTGTAAGAATATTATGTCTGCGGGCATGAGTGTATGAAAAAATCGCAGACAGTCATAGAGTGAATTTTCAATCTCAAGATTTTTGCAGAGTAAAATAACTGCTTTTTTAAAAAAATCATATTCATTCATGCTGATTCTCCGGACTACATTGTCATATAAGGCAACACAGTAACACATTCTGCGGTATATGGCAATAATATTGTCATATACGGCACATGATAATGGTCCCTCTTATCATCATATCAACTAACTCTTCATACTATAAGTAATTAGAGTTCATTATATATATGGCATGATTATTGCAATTATAACGATGAGGAACACGAATGAATATAGTGGAAATAATTGAACTAAGAACCATGGAACGTGATAAAATACTAAGGACACTCAACTTTCATAGTCTCATGAAGGGATTTACAACCGGGAATCCGGATAAGGTTCATCCGGATTCACTTTTTTTGTTTCGACATATGTCTATTGATACTGATATCAGTCTTCATGTCTTTTATAAAGATCTAAAAGAAAAACAACCAAAACTCTATTTTGGATTGATGCTAAAGAATTTGTTAACAGATTGGGGTCTGGTTAATTACTCTATCTGGGAACAAGAAAATGTTTCAGGAGGATATTATGAATAAGAAAACCACAATACTCACAATTTTAGGAAGCCCCCATAACGCAAAATCGAATACAAAGGCTTTTGTTGATGATTTTGTAGAAGAAATTGCGAAGGCCGGCCTTGCCCTTGAGCACACGGTTATTCCGTTAAGTCAAAAAAAGGTGAGCCCATGCAAAGGTTGCTGGAATTGCACACAAGAAAAACCATGCCCTCTTGCAAATGACTCACTGGAAGAGATTAAACTGGCCATGATTGAATGCGACATGCTTATTATGGCGAGCCCGGTCTACACGAATCAGATTACCTCACAAATGAAGGCGTTGTTTGACAGGCTTTTTACCTGGTGTCATATTTTCCCTCTCCTGGGAAAATACAGCCTTTCCGCATGTACAACGGGAAATGACGGCATGAAACCCGTGGGAGATTTTCTTCAGATGATGCTTGCAACCTACGGTACCTTTTCCTTCGGACATATCCAAAGCATGGGGGGGTTTACACCGGGATTTTTTCCGTTCAGAGATAAAGCAAGAGAAAAGAATAAAAAACTCGCAAAAATAATTGCAGATACGATAAATCATTGCAAAGAACTCCCCATATCTTCGCTTCAGAAAAAGATGTTCGGTATCATGTCAAAAAAAATGAACGGCTCACATATATTCAGATATTTAGCCGGCAGCGAAGATAAGGCTGATGCAAAACCCTCCGCGTTTAAATTAAAATTAATAAAAAAGATTTTAACCCGTTCGAATATGACAAACGACCAGATACACAGGATCTCAAAAATGATGGCATTTGAATATACCTGGTGGAAAGAAAGAGGCTGGTTCAAAGCAAAATCCTTCAGACAATTAGTACAGATGCCGGTCCCTGAAAACTTTAATGTAAAAAAGCGGCTTCTTGCCCGTAACATCCCTGCGGTCTGAATGATGTAAAAGAATCTGCCATGTAAAGCCGGTCTTATCCGAATAATAAGACTGGCTCTTTTTCGATCATCTGCCGACAATAAGGTTGATGAAAAGATATCTGCGATGCCGATAATCTTGACGATAAAGGTTTACAGGATGAGGGTGTGATACATGAAACGAATAATCTATCTGCTTTTGCCGTTGCTCTTATTTGCAAATTGCGCCGGTTTTAAAACCAATCCAAACACGCCGGAAACAATAATACATAATAAATTTTCCCAGGCACATAATTATTTACATGCCGGGAAACTGGAAAAGGCACTAACCCTCTATAATCAAATCATTAAAATCGATCCGGATCATAGTGACTCCTATATCAACAGGGCCTTTGTTTGGGAAATTTACAAAAAATATGATAAAGCCCGTGAGGATTTACAAAAAGCTTTGGAGATTGATCCCGGCAATTATATTGCCCATTTTAATCTCGGAAATATTTATTATGTTTCTACAGAATATGCTTTGGCCATCGAAGAGTACTCTTCTGCCATTCACATCAATACGAGTACCGCCGCACCCTATCTGAACCGGGGAAATACCTATTTAAAACTCCGGGAGTACGACAAAGCCCTGTCAGATTATGAAATCTATATCACCCTTTCGGATAATCAGAAAGAAAAAATTACGGAACTTATCGGGAAACTGAAAAAAAGAAGAAATGTTCTTTAAAATAAAAATTGAATAGAAGATAAAAAACCTCCGGTTCATGGTGAAGCGAATTTATTCCTGCACAAAATATTTTTATGTATTCTTTAAATAGTATTCATGCTGGATTTCAATAAGCTTATTTATTTCATTTATATGATTGCTATCTATACCAAATAATTCAATCAATTCATGGCCACAACGGAAAAAAGTTCTTCCATCTTCATAATTAATTGTATACCCTTGCGGCGTATTCTTACATTTACCGCATTCATAGCATCCGGTATACTTAAAATCGAATTCTTCTATTGTTTTTCTTAAAGCTTCGGTAAAAAATTCCGAATACTTCTTTGCAGCAAAAAATTTGAGTTTAAGAAATGGGACTCCATGTTCACTGCTGAATTTTAAAATACTTTTCTTGACAACCTTATGAACAAAGTTATAGCTGACAGATTTCTTTTTCTCTTTTTTCGGCCTATAGCCAAGTTTCACCACATGACCATAAATTTTGTTATAAATTATTTTTTCTTCATCGGAAAGGAGATCCCAATAATCTCCTATTCTTTCACTCATCTCGTCCATTTCTTTTTATTCCTCCGGTTGTGAAATCATTTTTCTCTTTTAGGGTGGTCCTCATTTTATCCACTCCTTGTTGTACAGGATCACCCCATCTTGTTAAACTCATATGAAGAAATGTTGAAACCATATCAACCGGCACTCCCGTACTGTCCATAGAAACACTCCTTTTTATCAAATTAATATTCGAAAAAAATGATACTCATCATAATCTCAATTATCATACAATTGCAAGACATAAAATTTATGAGTCCATTCCAATGATTTTTCCGAACCTCCCTATACGTAACTGATGAGACACTCATATAATATGAGTCTCATTATTTTTCCCGGGAACCTCCGGAATTTTTATAGCCACAATTGTCGCATCAATATATAATCCCCTAAAGAATAAATTTCCAGGGGAACAATCTAAAATCTATCTGAAGATAGTAGCTCATGTCCTGAATAGTAAGACGAAAAAACTGGAAGAAAACATAAAGTGGCATGAAAATTATATGCGATGGTATGACGGAGACCCGGATTACCGGGTTTTGGAAAAGGATGAGCGGGGAGGCAGATTATGGTCATTCAAAACTTTAAAGGCTTTAAAGGTCAGCATTGTGAATCGACGGCAACCTTGAGTCTTCTGGCCCACCAGGGACTCGATATGAGCGAACCGATGTTTTTCGGGCTGGGAGAGGGACTCGGGTTTATTTACTGGAAAATGAAGATCATGAACCTCCCCTTTCTCGGAGGCCGCTCCAAATCCTTCGACCTTACCCGGCGATTTTGCGAAAACATGGCGATTACTCTCGATTCCCGGGAGACCGGATCGAGAAAAACAGCATGGTCGAATGTAGCGGAATTCATCGACAACAATATACCCGTCGGGCTTCAGGTTGATTGTTATTACCTCGATTATTTTTCCCGCCCCTTTCATTTTGCCGGGCATTTTTTAACAGTGTACGGGTATGACAACGAGTACGCCTCTGTCGTGGATACTGCGCAGCAGGGAACCTTTCAAAAAACGACCCTGGAAAGTCTCGAAAAAGCCCGGTTCGAAAAAGGACCCATGTCCGCGAAGGCGAGATCATGGACACTAAAAATGCCTGAAAAAATACCGGCGATAAAAACGATCATACCGAAGGCGGTGAAGGCCGTGGCCGCAGAGTTTCTTCATCCCCCAATTAAAAATTTCGGGTATTCAGGTATCCTGAAATTAAGCAAAGAAATTGTGAAATGGATTGATATGGCACCGGACCCGGCAAAAGATCTCGCTGAATCTGCGGAAGTCATGGAAAAGGGAGGCACCGGGGGAGCGCTTTTCCGTAACTTTTACAGAGATTTTTTAAAAGAGTCGTTGGAATATATTCCCGGTAACAATTGTATTACTCAAAGTCATGAACTCTACAAAAAGGCTGCCGCCAATTGGACGGAAACAGCCGCCTTAATCCGGAAAGCAGGAATCACCGGCGAACACACTCACCTTGAAAAGGCGGCTGCCCTGTGTAAAGAAACCGCGGATGTGGAAAAAAAGGCTATGGAGATTTTGGGGGGGATGTAAGTTTAAGGGTTTCCTTCCTTCCCGCTCTTTCTTAATATAATCTTCCACATTGATCTTATTCCAGAGTTCTGCTCCAAGACCTTCTGCCTTACGAAAGTCCAGTTTACCTGTTTTCTTACTCCGGGATTCGGGTGTATCAATTCTTGTTAATTTGGCAACTTTTTTTCCCGCCCGTTCAATAATGATCTCTTCATCTGTCAGAAGCACCCGGTTTAATAGTTCTCCAAATCTCTTCCTTGCTTCCATTGCCGATACAATCATTATCTTTCTCCTTCATCATACTAATCATTATAACTATACCAATGAGTATGATGAAAGTCAAAAAAAACAGGTCTACAAAATAGACAGCTTAAGCTTTTAAGCTATGTTAACCCTCTGCTATAAACAAAATCCTCATTTTCATACAATTCCCCCTTTCATCTCCCATTTTCTCACAATCCGGAAAAAATGAAAAAAACTCTTAGGAAGAGTATGAAAATCCTTTTAAAATACTCAAAAATATGGTAAAATTTATAATGAAGTGAAAATGAAACTTCACTTCGTCCAATTCCATTTATGGATTTTTGAGGTGTTTATGCAGAATATTGTATTTGAAGATAAGTATAGAATAGAAGTAAATGAAAGCCCGGAAAGTTTTGAAAGTGGTGTAAAAACAGGGGCAGCGCTCTTATTTTTTATACAGGAAAAGCTTACCCTTGGTCAGGCAGCAGAAATGGCAGGTATGAGCCAGCACGATTTTATGAAATATGCCAGCAGCCTTGGTATCCCGGTTATCAGGTATCCGGCTTCGGAATTGAAACAAGAAATAGTATAAAAAAAATCAAGTTCTCCAATCCCCACCAATATTTATTTGTAAACCATATTATCATTCCTGTTTATTCATGATAGCATGAAATAACAATAAGGAGCCTGCTATGTCCAAACTGATTGCAAATCCCTTTACCAACAGGAAAATGATAACGAAAGAAAATGAGTTTGTGGGCAGGGAAAGAGAAATCGGAAACATACTTCCCCTTTCCGGAATATCTTTTCCATGGTACCTTTGAAAGAATTTACCATTGATGATAAAATAAATGAGGTTGCTGATTTTTTACGGCATTTCTGGGATGCCCTGAAACCGGCTGAAGATGAAATCAAGTTTTTACTTACCTATCCAAGCACCCATCCCTTGATTTTACAGGTTGTGTCATATCATCTTTTTATGAACAGGCAGCTGGGTCTGGATAAAAAGAAGCTTAAAAAAAATTTCCTTGTACCTGCACATTAAATGTGTTATAAAAAACCATTATGACTGAAAAAGAACAAATACAAAAACATTATTCCTCTCTGCCGGATTCACAAATAATCAGGCTGATTATGTCTGAAATTTCAGAATTACGGGAAGAAGTATATCCCGTATTACTTGCAGAGGCACAACGAAGAACACTATCTCAAGATATTATTGATATAGTCAGGAGCCATTCCAGACATCTTTCTGAGTATCAATTCACTGAACTTGTTACTGCATACAGGCAACGCCCATGCCCGGTCTGCGGGAAATCTGAGTTCCTGATAAACGCCCTGCACCTGATTATAAAAAACTGGTATATCCTTTTTTCTGTAAAAAAAGAAAAATTTATTCTTGCATGTAAAAAATGTATTCTGCAACAACTTCCCCAAACCCTGGAATTCCGGACCCAAATTATAAAAATTGAGAAAGATGAACCAACACCGGAACTGCTTGATTATATCCGCCAAAACAGGGGTAAAATTGAAAAGCAGTTACAATCACTATCATAGCGGCTTATTTCTAAGAGTATTCAAGTCTATGTCTAATTCTCCTTGACACATTTCTATCTAAGGAATACAATCATCTTCATATCAAATCAAGGGAGGCAGTATATGAAATTATACGGTTTTTTCTTTGATTTAAGATTCGGGCGTGAGCCCTTATAATATAAAACGAACCGGCATCTTCGTGCCGGTTTTTTTATGCAACCGGGTTCACACAAAATCCCAGGCCACATTAATTATCTTCCATCCTGCGTCTATTTTAGCAAGATGTATATAATCGACAAATTTATTGGAAATAACCTTAACACTCGCCAAATTCCCTGAAATATCCAGAATCTTTATATCCTTACGGCCTTGTTCCGGATTCTCTATTTTCCCCTGTCCTTTTTTTGTTAATTCAATCATTCCCGGCTTTGCTATATCCCAGATTTCATCTGCCGAGACTACCCGCCTTTTTACAAGCCTGGAATCCAAAGCCTTTTCCATTCTGCCGGAATTTCCTTCATACCAGCCTTCAATATAATTCAGTACTGTCTCTTTAATTTTTGCTTCATCCGACATATATTGACTCCTTGGTAAATTATTTGTTTATAAAACCGATAACTGTTTTAATTAATCAATCTTTTAGAATTTCCAATTATACATGACATGACGCAATTCTTCTACATAATTTTACAGTTTTTTATTTATTACCTGAAATCATTGGTAACTATCGTATGACCACTCATAATTTATTAAAATCAAATAATAATGAGCATCATTACGTACCCTCATTAAACTTTTTCGCACCGGGGCGAAAATTGGTATATCTTTCCCCGGTTCTGCTTTAATCCCATTGGAAAAATACAACCGGATTACTTAAAATTCAGACTATATAAGGAGAGCATTATGGTGTATAGGCGAATGCATTTTTCATTCTTCATTATATTTTTATTTTCACTACACTTCCTCACATTTGCCGAATCGCCTGTAGACAGTCTTCCGGAATCTTTTCCCGTAAAAACTGTGGAAAACATCACCGTCTCCCCGGACGGAAAGTTCATCCTCTGCTCCGGGTCAAAACTTGCATTATATGATTTCGCAGGAAAGGAGCTGTGGTATGAAGACTTCCCACTGGGCAGTTACTGTCTTGCAGCTTTTACACCTTCGGAAATCATCTGTGCTCTTTCGGGATCCCGGGAAATACAAATGAGAACCCTGGAAGGAAAGCAGCTTCCCGGCTTTAAAACTCCACAGGATATCATAAGCCTTGCAGTTTCCCGGGATGGGACAATGATTGCAGCGGGAGGTAAAGAATACGGATTACATCTTTGGGACCGGAAAGGGAACTTAATCCTCGGCTTTACCGGGCTTACGGATTGGGCCGGATCCCTGGCCATAAGCCCGGACAATAAAACCCTTGCAAGCGGCGGATCCTGGTGGTCCAAAACCGAAGCGGAGATCATCCTCTGGGCAATAGACGGCAGCGGGCGTAAAGTCCTGGATGAAAAACAAAAGGCGGGTATTCACCTGGAATATTCACCAATGGGAGACTATTTACTGAGCGGGAGTTTCCAAAGAAACAAGCTGATTCTCTGGGATACGTCGGGAAAGGAGATTCAGTCCTACAGCCGGGATCTGGAATTCGGGAACCGGTTTACCTTCTGCGGAGATTATATCATCAGCATAAAAAGAGAGGATTCCTATAACGTGAATCCCGGGGTTCTCCAGATCTGGAGCATAGACGGGACCTTCCTCGATACAATCGCCTTTCCCGGAAAAGACTGTGCTTCAGTTGCCGCAATTCCGGGAACTTCTTGGATTGTCATCGGGCAGCTTTATACCGCTGATAATCCATTTATCCTGGAATTTCTTGACATCGGAACGTACAAACACACACTTCCACATGATAAAACAGGGAAGATAATCTTTAATACAAAAGATGTCATTCCTTCTAAAATCTTTGAACCCCAGCCCCCAATCATCGTAAAATCAGGTGTACCTCTTGATAGTTTTTCATCAATAGCTTTTTCCGGGGATGAAAAGCAGATGATAATGACCGGATATAATGATGGCCCGAAACTGCAATTCTGGGATCTATCCGGTGAATCCATCGGCACCTTCACAATTAAAAGCAGTTTTATTGATAATGCAATTTATGCACCCTCGGGACAGGCTCTCCTTGTTTTAGGTGAACCCTTGAGTCTCATGAGTACGAAAGGAGAATCACTCACAACATTCCCGGCAGACATACCTTATATGGGCGGAGCATTTCTTGCAGGGGATGCAATTATAGCAGGATCATTTGAAAGGAAAAATGAAGAAGAAATAATCGGAATTGTGTATCTTTTTGATAAGGAAGGCAGGTTGATAAAAGAACTGGCCAGAACAACTGACTATTTCCGGGGACTCAGCACAAACCCCCCGGGAGATAAATTCCTTTGTTATGGAGAAAAAAAGGTATTCCTCTTTCAGGGAGATGGCACACCCCTCTCCACCATCAAAAATGAATCCTGGGAGATCAGGAGCTCCGCATTCCTCGGCACCAGGGAGGAAATTCTGATTTTGTATAATCCCAAATCGAAAGATTCAATCGATGCCACATGGTGCGGGATATATGATTTTACCGGAAAATTCCTGCGCCGGTTCAAGATAGCGGACAATGGATCATCTTCCTCCCCCGCTGTTTCTCCCGATGGCAATTATATTGCCTGCCGTTTTTTCGAGGCAATTAAGGTCTTTTCGCCCTTCGGCACCCTGCTTGAAGAAAATCTCGATAGCACCCAATCCATGGATTGGTTTATACGTTTTTCACCGGGAGGAAACTATCTGGTCTGCAATTTTCCCGGTGAAAAAGGTGCTCTTCCCCTTAAACTATGGAAGGTGAAATAAAAAGAACACACCTTGACAGGATTATTGCGTCTGTGGAAAAAACTTTAGATTCACTCACAGGAGGAAAACGAATGAGCAAAAAAGAGATGTTTCAGGCATTTGATATGACCGAGATAAAGAATCATCAAAAAAAATATGCTGATGAAGTAAAACAGAAATACGGCCATACCCGGGAATACGAAGAAAGCCTGAAAAAAACATCGGGGTATACAAAAAAAGAATGGGCAGCAATTATGGCGAGAGGAAACGAGATATATTCCGGACTCGCGGCACTCACGGACAGAGAACCTTGCGACCCTGAAGTGCAGAAAATAATTGGCGAGTGGAGACAGCATATCACGGAGAGTTTTTATACATGCACCCTTGAGATCTGCCGCGGGTTAGCGGATATGTATGTTAATGACAGCCGGTTCACAAAAAATATCAACAAGCACAAACCGGGACTTACAAACTTTATGCGGGACGTGATACATTATTACTATAATAATCATAAAGAAGAATAAACCATTAGGAGATTGTTTTTACGGAATTTCTTACCGGTAAAAACAATCTCCCCTTTTTATACTGTTTCAGGCTGATAGAATGAATCTACTCAAAATCATTAAAATAGCCTTGCCAGTAAATATTTGCATCCGGTCCGTCCTTGGGGATATAATTGTCGGTATTTACCATAGTAATTAATTCATCGCTGTAGGAGACACCATTACCGGATAAACTATTGCGTACAATATAATTATAATCGTTCTCCACAAAAATTCCCATCTCGGAATTAAACCGTACATTATTGTTTTCAATTCTATTATTATAGAAGCAATGTATACCTGTTCCTTTATTTTTTATTATATTACAATTCCTGATAATAGAATCAAAAGCACGGATTCCGTTATTAGTATTATACTGAAATATGCATTTCTCCACCTGGGACTCTTCAAGATCCGCAGCATTCTTATTTCTTTGTGAAATACAATCAAAGGCAGAGGAATTCACAAGATAAAATCCATTATTCCCATTCCCGGTGCTTATACAGTTTGATAATACCGAACTCCCCGCCCGGAAGCCGTGCGAGCCTGCATTGGATGATGCAGTACATTTTATAACAACAGCGCCGGAAACATTAAATCCCATCTGCCCATTACAGGAGGAATCCACATTCTCAAGCAGAATACTCTCGCCCCATAAAAAAATTCCGTCACCTTTGCAATCCCTCACTTTACCGTTCACAACCGAGATTGATGCACCCTTTCCGCTAATTCCGGACTTAAGACTCGAACTCTTCCGTGAACCCATAATGGTAAAACCATTAAGGTCAATATGGACATTATTTGCGATAATATAAATCACATGCTCATTCGGGGACCCGATAAGATTTGACCCGAGAATATAACTACCGCTCTTGTCGATGGTTATGGGAAATGTCGTTGATGCGGTTTGCTCAATAACGATCTCTCCGTCGGCAAAAACAACACCCAACCCCCCGATTAACAGAAAGACTGCTGTTAAACAAATTCCTTTTATTGTGCTACATTTCATATTTTCCTCCGTTTTAATTTAAGATACTTCTCTCTACATACGGAGCCGGATACGAAAAGTAACATGTTATTAATTATTTTTTCGTTAATCTGTCGTTTTAAAACGTGTTAATAATTCAAATCTATCACCAACACCGCATTTTTTGTAGATATTGGTAATATGAAATTCCACTGTCCGCCGGGTGATATTCAGCGCCGCCGCGATTTCCTTATTAGCGAGTCCTTTCAGAATACAAGCGAGAATATCTTTTTCCCTGTGAGTTATCCTGAAGGCAAGACAATCCTTTTCAAATTTATGGTATTTACTATCGATCTTAGTCTGCTCATAATCCCCGAATAACGAGTCTATTTTCATCTTCATTTTTGCTGCTTCCCGTTTCCGCTGTTTCTTTCCCAGACTGATGATCGACTCTATTTTATTCTTAAGGGCTTTCACGGAAAAAGGTTTTTCTATAAAATCGATGGCACCGGCGGATAATCCTCTCAGTCTTTCCTCCTCCGTATGCTTTGCCGTAAGAAAAATAAAGGGGATATCCGAAAACTCCTTAACTGCCGTAAGAGATGTTAGAAATTCATAGCCATCCATTCCATCCATCATGATATCCGAAACAATAATCTCCGGTTTGGGAATTTTTTCCAGCTTAATGAGAGCTTCCTTAACATTAGATGCCATAAAAACATTATACTTTTCTTTTAATGCCGATTGCAAAAAAGAGAGCATAGCATGGTTATCATCAACAATAAGAAGCGTACTTTTATCCGGGGATATAAGTTCTTCCTTAAGGGGCTTTATTACACTCATTTTACCAGGCAAAGTTGCGGATGAAAGGTATGATTGTTCCCACTCTCTATTTTTAAGTATACTATCTGTTTCATTCCCCGCACTCTCTTTTAAAGAAATGACAAAACACGTGCCTTTTTCTTTTTTGCTCTTTACTGTTATCGACCCCTTAAGTTCATCTATAATTTTCTTAACAATATACAGCCCCATCCCTATTCCCTGACTGCTTTTTATTTCTCCGGAAAGCTGATAATAGGGTTGATAAATATGATTTATTTTATCCTGTTCGATGCCGGGACCATTATCATCAACAGAAAGCAATACATGACCCGCATTTCTTACCAGTGTTACATTAATTCTACCGGACACCTGGGTGTACTTAATCGCGTTATCCATAAGATTATTAAGGATTCTATCTACAGCCCATGGATCTGCCCGGATAAATATTCTTTCTTCGACAGCACTTGTAATGCGAATATTCTTTTTCTTTGCTATTTCACGAAACATAATCACTTTATTCTCTATCATCAAGGAAAGCTGTATTAATTGTTGATGATTATAGAGTATTTTCCCCTTCTCTATTTTTTCCACGTCCAGGAAATTGACCATATTCTCCAAAAGGATCTCTATATTATTTTTTATAATGAAGAGATCGTCATTCGGCCCACACTCCTGCATATATTTTTCCAAATAATTCTTTATAAGAGTCAGGGGTGTTTTGGTCTCATGGGCGATATTTATAAAAAAATTGGTCTTCTGTTTATCCGCCTGCTTTAACTCCATATTCGCTTTTTCCAGTTCCTTATTTATTTTCTGTATTTCGTTTATAAGAAAAATGTTTTTAAGACTGGCGGAGACCTGGCTTCGGAGAGTTTCATAAGCTATCCATGATTTTATATTTACTCCCAAAAGTAAAAAACCGAATTGATTTTCTCTAAATAAAACCGGCAGCAGACAATGGGATGATTGGTATTCGGAAAGCAATAAAGTACCGAATAATGTTGCGTCTGTATAATTTATTTTTTCTGATGTCGATATTTTACCTTTTCTATTATATCCGGCAACAAGGGAATACTCCCCGGGTATTTTCAGCGTAGAATTATAAAGAAATAAATAACATTCATGTAAACCAAGACTTACAAAACCTTCATGCATCCACGACTCAAGCTCATCGAGGGTTCTCACTTGTTTTAAGGCATCACTTACATAAATAAGTTGATACATATAGAATTCCGAGATCTTTTCTCCGGAACCGAAATCCATTTCTCTTTCGTTGGATATGACAGAGGAAATGTCCGGCTCATCATAAAGCATCTTTCTTTTATCAGTATACATGGATTTCCTTGTATGAATTCTGCAACCGCATGAATTCCTTATAACCAACTCCGTATCAAAATATGTTTCTTGCTTCGCGGATGAATAATCAATTAAGCTGTCTATTGCCTTTTTCCCGATACTAAAAACAGGTTGTCGTACTGTTGTGAGAGAATAGGAAGTAACACCCGCATCAAGAGAATCATCAAATCCGGTAACCGCGATATCCTCCGGGACTTTTATACCAAGGAGCGATAATTCATCCATAGCTCCCAAAGCCATTAAATCATTTGAAGCGACAATCGCATCAATATCAGTCCCGGGCTTTAATCCTTTTTCAATACATAGAGTATTTACAGCCTTTCTTCCGGATAGATAAGAGAAATCCCCCGGAATGATGAGTTCCTGATGAACCGGAAGATTACAGGAAGTCAGAGTGTTTTTATAAATCATAAGCCGTTGTTGTGCATCCAGGTTCCCGGTACTGCCGCAGATAAAAGCGATTTTTCCATATCCATGATCTTTCACCAGATGAGTTAAAAGTTTCATAAGCCCCTGTTCATTATGAAGCAGAATTCCCGGAATACCCGGGATTTTGTAATCGATGGTAATGACAGGAAGCGCCGAATATCTATGGATAAAATCACGCATCTGATTATCCGTACAATAATTAGCGAGCAACCCGGTTATAATGAGGCCATCTAATGATTGAATCGGAATAATATCATACACGATATTCTGAAAAGCATCATACGGGTCCGGTGAATGGAGACATCTGCCGGCGAAATATAATACCCGCGCCCCCTTTCTTTTTGCTTCATATTCAATACCGGATACCAATGCATGTTGATACTGTCCTCTGAACCACGAACTTACCACACCAAATACCGGATAATGGCTTTTTTTTCCCTTTTTTTTCATATTATCCTTAATTATTTACATGATACCTTCTTATTTTAAAAGAGTATTATTTTAAAATCAAGTTTACTATCAAAAGAAAGCCACCGCCGTTCACGGAACGGACTTTGCAGGTGATCTTTTACTGTAGCA
>JAFGRV010000061.1 GCA_016934975.1 Spirochaetales bacterium
CCCGCTAAAAAAATAATTTATTTAATATATTTATCACAATTTATTGTTTTTGTCAAATAAAAATATATTGTCATTTTTTTAGATTTTTTGTAAAAAGGTATAAGACAAATTTTTTTAATAAGTATCGGATATTACTTTCATTTTATATGAAATTTATTAGTAGGACTTAAGGAGTAATCTATTACTCTCGCAAAGTCACTTGCAGAAGAACAATTACAAATATTAGACTTTTGCTAGTGATTCTACCATCTTATATAAACAACTATTGGTATATAGCTACTGCTGAACACAGCTCAAAGGCGTATAGGACATGGATACATTATGAGCGGTAAGATAGCTGAGTTTATGTATCTACCCGGGCATGTGTGATCATTCAAAATAAAAGATACCGGGGAATCGGCATTACAATTGTCGGCGCAGCCGACTTCCAATCATATGTTTTTGGTGTATTGTCGGCATGGCCGACTTCCGATCATATGTTTTTGGTGTATTGTCGAACCGACTTCCGATTATGTGTTTTTGGTGTATGTCGTACTAAAATCACGGGCACGGAACCGGATTCATCATCAGCATGGATCGTTGAAAGCAGGTGTAAGGTATTCCTCCCGGATGCAGGCACCTCTATCATAAGTGCTTCCGGTGACGGGTATTTCCCGCAGCCGGTGAACACGCTGTTTTTGAAAAGCCTTTCCGCGGAATTCTCTTCTGCCTCAAACTCGACGATCGAAAACGGAAGATTGTCTGCCGGGAATACATCTATGGCAGGTTTATAAGAATCGGACCGATTATCTACCACGAGCACGTCATTTTTTTTGAATTGTTTCATTGTTTTTCCCCTCCCAGAGAAATAAATAGTATTTGTATAAAAGTATAGTAATTTACTATACTTTTGCAAATTTATTTTTCAAAAAATTTTAAGAAAATTATGGCAAAGTTTTGGAATCGGGTGTGTCTTCAATGCATGTAGTGGTGATAGTCATAATGCGATTTTAATTGCGATTTTGCACATCCTATTGTATAATTGCATATTGTTTATAAGTGTATAAAGATAAAAATGAAATCAGCAGGTCATAGTGGACCCGGGGAACTTCCTGTAGCAATTATAATTGGCATGATTTTTACAGCATCTATTTCGAGATTTTATACAAATTCGACGAAAGAAAAAAAAGGAGCATGATATGAAAAAAAACTTTAAAGTTATCATTGGCTTTTTCTTCATCATTGTTTTTCCCATAGCCAATGCATTCAGTCTTGTTGGTGATCCGAATAATGACGGTGCCATTGATATTGTTGATGCTCTTCTCACTGCCCAATATTATGTCGGTATTAATCCGGCAAATTTCGATCCGGATGCCGCGGATGTCAATATGGATGGTTCCGTGGATATTGTGGACGCCCTTCTTATCGCACAATATTATGTCGGGTTAATTCCTGAACTGCCGATAGGCACCCCGGCCCCTACGCTAACACCCATCATCACATGGGAACCTACCCCTCCGCCTCCAGGATTCACTCCGTTTCCCGAAGCAACTCCGGCACCGGTTGCCACATCATCAGTATCTTTTTCCGTAGAAATGAGGGGTGCCCTGCCCCTGGAAATGGGAGACCGGACGAATTGGCACGGATGTGTTTTATCGGGAAATTTTCTTTACATGACAAGTGAAGTCAGTTTTAAGATATTTGATGTTTCACAGCCTGGTAATCCTGTTTTTTCCGGGTATTGTGAAATACCCGTGGACACTGATCATCAAATTGTTATTAAAGGAAATTATGCCTATGTCTCATCCATGGGGGGTGATTTTATGAAACTGCTTGCCATTGATATATCGGATCCCTCTTCTCCTGTTATTGTTAATAGTATGGCGATACCCGAAATTTATTCGATGACAATAATCGGTGATTTTCTCTATATCGGGTGTATGTCAGAGACATATATAGTGGATATTTCTCTGCCTTCCAATCCGGTCATTATTGATCGCCTGGGATCATACAGCATTACCGGGATTGTCCTTAACGGTTCTTATGCCTATTTGGTTGATAGTCATGCAGATACGTTAATGGTCATGGATATATCCGACCCGGCGAATCCTCTATCGATTAATGCTGTCCCGGCTCATGACCAGATAGAACGGATTAATCTTTCCGGGGATTATGTCTATCTTCAGGGCTCCGGAAATATCGAAGCATATGATATATCAATCCCATCTTCGCCTGTTCTTGTCTCTTTTCTTGAAACACCTCTCACCTCAAATCATGCGAATGTGATTTATGAGAATGTACTCTATGTGACAGGGTACGGAAAAATTTATATGGTGGATATATCAAATCCTTCCTCTCTTTCACTTGCTGCGACGGTTGAAATTACGAATGCCAACGCCCTCTCTATCCGGAATTCCCTGGGATATCTGGTCTGCGGAAACCGGGATAATGCGCATGTTATCAGGGCAGATGGTCCCCAATATATTTCTGTTCTGGATTTTTCCGATCCTCTTTCCCCGGTGACGGTCTTGACTATAGATGGGACCAGGGATATTTCTTCTATCAAAGTAAATAATACCTATGCCTATATTACTGATAAACAGGGATTGCTTAAAATTATCGATATAAGTAATCCGGTAAACCCGGTTCTTAAAAGCACGGTTTCCGTGGAAAATCCCCATAATCTCCAGGTACAGGGTAATTACCTGTACATCGCAGACGGAACCGGGGGATTTAAAGTTGTTGATGTAACACAACCGGAAAATCCCGTGATTATCAGCAGCCGCCCGACCCATGATCGTGCCGTAGATATTTATATTGACGGATCATATGCATATATTGCGGATCAGCGGACAGGTGTCACTGTTTTTGATATTTCCAATCCCGGGTCTCCGGTTGAATCACGGTCAACAGAAGGTCAATTACGGCCCACCGAAGCACCAACAGCCGTACCGGATCCCACTGCTACGCCGATAGGTACTCCTATTCCAATGACTACTACTATACCGACTCCCACCCCGGACCCCGATAATTGGGAAGCAACAAGACTTGTGGTAAAAGATTCAACCATTTTCCTGGGATCTTCTTTCTCCCCGGAGATCAAGATATTAGATGCATACACATTTACTCCGGTATCGATGATTGATCCCTATCTCACTACGATAGATAACATCATCCACGGATTGGAACTGGAAGGAGATAATCTTTATGTGGTCTTCCGTAATGATATGCTTCGGGCGGTAAATGTCAGTGATCCCTCTGCACCTTATATGGCGGCAAATTTCCTTCTGAATACCGAGGTCCGTGGGAATTCCTTAGAGGCAGATTATCCCTATATTTTTAACGCCACCAGGGAAATTGAAGTTGTGGATATTTCCGATCCATTTCAAATCATAGATGCCGGGTCTATAGAAATACCCGGAGAGGCATTTGGGATTGCCGTGAATAACGGATATCTTTATATTCCAGGCAGGTATACAAATAATGAGCTTATTATTATATGGATAAATTCTGATTAGTTCTCATCAGTGTTGAAACAGTGACGGAGCTGCGTTTCTCAAGCCGTGAGGGACGGAGCTCCGTTTTGCTTTTTACTGTGTATTTATTTATTGTCATTGGAGATACCGGGAAACCGGTGCTTCTATTGTTTTGCCACGATCACGGGAATATGATCGGAATCATCATCACTATAGATTTCTGAGAGCAGGTGAATGTAATTCCACCCGGATGCAGGAATATCGATCATTAGCGCCTCAGGAGCGGGTATTTTCCCGGAGCCGGTGCACACAATATTTTCGAAAAGGGTCTCTGCAGAATTTTCTTTTGTTTGAAACGCGATAATCGAAAACGGAAGATCATCTTTCGAAAATAGATCCGTGGTACGATTACAATTGTCAGTCTCTTTCTCTGCTACGAGTACGTCATTTCTATTTAAATTTTTCATTGATTTTCCCCTCCCAGAGAGTTTTTTATAATTTTTACTACAGTATCATATTTTTAATATTTTTGCAATTAAATTTTTTTAAAAAATGAAAAAAAATATTGAGCATTGTATTTCCGGGTCAAACCGCGAGGGACGGAGCTTGATTTTTCCGTATATTGATTTTTTTCGATGATCACGTTACACTTTACTTTATCATGTAAGAAAAGAGGTCTCTATGATGGATTGGAATCCGGAACACTATTTGCAATTTAGATCCGAACGGACACAACCGTCCATTGATCTGATATCAAGAATTGAGTTCGACAATCCCTCATTGATTCTTGATATAGGGTGCGGCCCGGGGAACAGTACCCGTGTGCTGGCAGAACGGTGGCCGCAGAGCCATGTGATCGGTCTGGATAATTCGGAAACCATGATAGAAAAAGCAAAAAATGATTATCCGGAAATGGAATGGATCCTCGCGGAAGCTGCAACCTATGAACCGGAACGAAAAGCGGATATTCTCTTTTCAAACGCCGCTATCCAGTGGATGGACCATCACGACACATTACTGCAAAAGTTTTATCATCTTCTTTCCGATAACGGCCTTTTAGCTGTTCAAGTTCCATTGTTCCGGGATATGCCCTTGGGAAAATGTATTGACAGGATTGCCCGGGACACCCGGTGGAAATATCAACTGGAAGATGTATCAACATTACTTACAATTCACAATTATTCTTTCTATTATGACATTTTATCGTCTTTATTTAACTCAACGGAAGTCTGGGAAACCCATTATATGCATGTACTCGATTCTCATCTTTCCATCCTGGAAATGATACGAAGTACCGGTCTGAAACCTTATTTAAGCAGATTGGCAGATGATATACCTAAAAAGAAATTCGAACAGGAAGTACTAAAAAGCATCGAAGAGGATTACCCCATACAAAAGAACGGGAAGGTTATTTTTCCGTTTCATCGATTGTTCTTTATCGCCCGAAAATAAGTTTCTTGATTTTCATGATATCCTGTGCTACAATTAAGTCTCAAATTTAAATAAAAAAAAGGAGTGAGAACAAGATGAATCGGATAAAATTACTACATGGTAGAATCATGCTGTTATGTATGATTAGTTTTTTAATCCTCACAGGTGTTTGTCAGACTTACGGACAGACAATTACTATTAATTGGAGCGGAGTAAGACAGGAAATTGATGGTTTCGGCGGGTCTGCGGCTTTTAGGCAGGCGGATGATCTGAAAAAATTCCCGACTGCAACCAGAACGCAAATCCTTGATCTCTTATTTGACCAGGAAACAGGGATCGGACTCTCTATGGTCAGGAATATGGTCGGTGACGGGAGTATGAGTGAATGGGGTAATGATATAGATGGTCCTATTGAAACTATCGAACCCCAAAATGGTACCTGGAATTTTAATGCCGTTGATGAACAGATCTGGTTTATGAAGGAAGCGGCGGCACGGGGGTGTACGAGATTTTTTAGTACAGTGTGGAGTCCTCCCCGCTGGATGAAAGATAATAACAGCTGTATAAACGGCGGCTCTGTTATGACAAGTATGTATGATGAATATGCCACATATCTGTATCAATATTGTCATGAGTATATGAAAAACCGGAATGGGATTGATATTTATGCAATTTCCGTTGCAAACGAACCGAATTTGAGCACTGGTTATTCCTCATGCCGGTGGACAGGAGAACAATTCAGAACATTCCTCCGGGATTATCTCGGCCCGGAATTTGCCGGCAGTGGCGTGAAAATAATAATCGGTGAAGATTCCAACTGGACCGAAGAACCGGCTAATGCGACGTTGAATGATTCCGTTGCTGTCCAATACCTGGATATCGTCGGATCCCATAATTATGGTAATTCCAATTATTATGCCCTTAATAATACAAAAAGCAAAAATAAACGGATATGGCAGACAGAGGTTTCAAATCTGAATGATAATGATACCTCGATGACCGATGGTATGAGATGGGCCAAACAAATTCATGATTTTTTAATCAATGCCGAAGGTAATTCCTGGTGTTACTGGTGGACAATCTGCTATAAAGTAAATCCCGCGAAAGGTGAAGGATTAATTAATATCAATACGACAAATAATACATATTTTACAAATAAGCGCCTTTATACCATGGGTAATTTCAGTAGGTTCGTAAGACCAGGCTGGTACAGGATAACCACATCCACAACGTCTTCGAACGGTGTATCCATCTCCGCTTTTAAAAATACTCAGACTAATGATTTTGCCATAGTTGCACTTAATGAAAACGGAAGTACCCAGACAAGAACATTTACATTAAATGGACACAGTGTTGATTCCGTTACACCATATGTTACCTCATCGAACAGCAATCTGGCTGAAGGCAGCAGTATTTCGGTTTCAAACGGTTCCTTTACCGCGAGTTTGCCGGCAAATAGTGTTACAACCTTTTCTTCCAAAGGCTCCGGTTCGAACGGCACCCTTGGGGACGTAAATAATGATGACGCAATCAATATAATTGATGCTCTTTTAGTCGCTCAATACTATGTGAACCTTAATCCCTCAAATTTTGATGTATCTGTAGCTGATGTGGATTGTGGCGGCAGTGTTGATATTATAGACGCACTTTTAATCGCTCAATATTATGTCGGTTTGATAAATAATTTTTGTTAAGAAAATAAGGATGTGATATGAAAAAGCCCTTTTTTACCGAAAGGGCTTTTTTTTATTCGTAAGTTATTGTTATTTCACTGACGCTGTCTCCTTTTGTCAATGATTTTGTAAGTTGAAGGTGAATGTTTTTACAGCCGCATATTTCAAGAGCCATATCCATCCATCCTATTATTCTTTGTTCGACGATAGGATCCATCTCCGAAAACTCTGTTATACTAAGGATAGCTTTTCCCTTTTCATTCTTGCTGATTTCAATGTTCGATGGCCTGTAAAAAGTCGGGAGTATTGAACCTGATTTTTTTATGACAAGCTGTGGAGACCCCAATTGTATAAATGCCTTATAAATACCTTTTAAACCGATTTCAGCGCTGTATCTCCCGGCTTCGTATGCACCTTTCAGATTCCCATTATAGAAAAGTTCACAGAGTTTTTTGAGTGGTTCGGTTAATATGCCCTGCAAAGGATACCAATTACTCGGTATTACCATATAGCTGTAGACTTCCTTTGCTTCTATGGAAAGTGAATCTATCCAATCTGTACATTCCTTTTCACCGAATTTATTTTTAATAAATTCAGGGATAGCCTTTACGACACTTCCTTTTACTTCCATGTTTTACTCCTTCATGATCTCAATGAGTTGACACTCTCTATTAATACATCGTAATAGAAATATTTTTATAAAACAAGGAAAATTCCTGTATTTACCGGTTTTCACAATATCCGCGGCAGATATTCGGGAAATTGCTAAAAAACAATGGGATGATAAAGAATTTACTTTCATTACGATTCAATACAGACTCGGGATTTTTCAGACAACAACTACCGGAACAGCCTGGTTTGATGATATACTGCTGAAAATGAGATGGGGATTCTACATGATTTTTAAGAATTCAAAATTGCATATTCGTACTTCGGGTAAACCATCCTTGTCTTTTACAATAGCACCTGATGAATCAAGAGAAAGAAGAAGATGCCGGCCCCCCAGGTTTAAATCTTCTATCCCGACCTGCTGTAATTTATCTTTTTTCCTTTTTACGACGGACAAGTAATCGTCTAAAGAAATAATGTTTTTACGGTACGCATCCAGGGCATTTATTCCTTTATAATAATCTCCATCCAATACGGCGAGTTTTTCATCCGGACCATTCCAGTAACCCCAGATAAGCATATAATTTCTATCGTCTCTGAGGACAGGCTTATTGTCGGGTGTTACCAATGAACGATGGGAAATAAATCTGCTCTCATCGAATACATCCTTTGCGATAGTAGTTTTCTTTCCTGTCATGTATATTGCTCTCGGATGAATCGTCCGTATACCTTTTTTACGAATTCGGATCGCGATACTTATTTCTTCGAAAGGACTGTTATATCCGTATTCCAGTAGTTTTCTTTGATCCGGCTTAAAGGGATCTATATCCGGGATAAATCCGATTCTGGAAAGTTTCCAGACAAGATGAATAAAATCCTTCGAGATCGTGTGGTAGGTTTCATGATTGCTTGATATTTTTGTACAATCCATTTTTTCCCACCGTTCAGGCAGAAAATAATCGAACAACTCATAGTCTTTACCCACAACCCAGAGTAATCCGTCGGTGCTTTCTGTCCTGCCAAAGATATAATCCACGTCAAATATCTTCACTTGCTTGAGTTGATTATTTTCCGAAATCTTTTTATCTGCAAATCTGTCTTTTTGCCGTTTTAAATAATTTGATCTTTTTGTTTGTTTTACAATTGTCGTACGCTCCGGGGTTCTTTCCAGTAATTCAAAATCGATGAGGGCATAGAGTATCTTCCCTTCCCTGTCCGTATAGATTTCTCCATTTTTGTTATGCCGGATAATAATATGGTGCGGTTTTCTGTCCCTTACTATAAATCCTTTCTCTTCTATTTCTTTCTCTGCCATTAATGTAAGGGATTCCATTTCTTTATCGGAAATTATACCTTTCGTATGAGCCTGGGTGACGTCTATTCCTTTTACCCACTCATAAATAACTATATAAGATCTGAACATATCCAATTCAATGTCTTTGTGCTTGTCAATTTTCTTTTGTATCTTATCTTTTCTCCGGCCCATTTGCCAGAGCTCGATATGCTCGGAAGGAACATAAATCCCAAGGGGTTTTTGCGTTATTATTTTTCCCGCGGATTCATATTTCGTTTTTCGTAATTCCATGACCAGGGAAAACTCCTCAAAAGGGCTATTAAAAGCGGCCCCGTGGAACTCATCACTATTTTCCGATCCGGGAATATCCTGCCCCATCCGGTTCCACTTAATGACAATATCCAAATCTATGTTATTAACTCTTTTTGTTTTCACTTTATAGGTACAACTTGTTCCGGAAAGACGGATTGAATTCTTCTTGTACCATTCATTATCAGTGAGGAAATTCTCAGGTTTTAAATTTTCATGAAAAGGAAATCCGTATTGAGTAATATAAAGATCATCCTTTCCTAATTTAAAGTGAATATAATAATTCCCGAGAATTTTTTCCAGTTCAACGTCCTGAGTATCTTTATTCTTTTCGATCCAATTTACTATATAGCTGTTATCGAGCATCTTCTTTAATCCTTAGTACCACACGTACCTCTTTTCACTCCATAGTGGTGCTTTGACGATTTTAAGTTTACCGGTGCTCCTTTAAGAATGGTCGAAAATATCATGGTCAAAACACCAGGTATTTTAAAAAGAAACATTATTCTCTATTAAGGATAAGAAAATCGAGGGTTATTTTCAATAGGTTTTAAATGAAAAGCGGGTCCGCCCATAAAGAACAGGATCCGGACCCGCACAACCATACAATAAAAGATTACGATCTATGGCACATTAATTTCACGCACGGTAAACCATTTATATCGTGCTTCCGCCGCATCAGTATTACGTATAAACACGACGCCGCCGCCTTCGGTAATGATTTGATTTTGAGGATAGGAACAGCTGCTCGGGGCTGTCCATGTCCCGTCATCAATATACTCTATTGCTTTTTCCCAGGTTCCCCCGCCGGCACCGCCGCTGGTTTTATCAACATACATTTCAAGTTTTACCTGCTGGTTATTGTTGATATTATAGCAGCAGAATTTCATACCGATCCATTGGTTTGCCGGAAGTGTGCTGCCTCCCCAGTAAGTCTGATTTAAAACAGCGGTACCATCGGGATGCTGCAATTCTTTATAAAAGTCCACTTTGCCGTCATAGCGGAGGCGGGCATAATAGGTCGTGGCATCGCAATAGTCGCCCCAGCTGCTATGTCCGTTCGGGCCGGACCGTGCACCGATAATGCACCCGCCCCAATTCGCGCCGTCACTCCCGATGCGCATGTAATACACAGTGGCTTCGACATTTTTATAGAACATTTCCGGATTTACTTCGGAGAGGTCTTCATATGAGTTGATGTAAATTCTCGGCTGGCTTCCACCCATAATCAGCAATCCGTTTCCATCAATAAATAATGTACCGCTTCCCCTGTATTCACTCCAGAAGGTCGGATCATTCGGATCATTGCCGGACATGATGTCGTTCGAGAGTGTCCTGCTTTGCCCGTCTGCCCAGTGAGTAGAATCCCAGCCCAGGGAGCCGGGTTGTGTCGAATAGAGCATGGTGATCCCGAAAATGTCTTCATTTCCCCCCGGGACCAGGGTCGGAGCCGGTGTCTGGGTTTGTCCCGGAAACTCTGTTATCAGCCCCACATAAAATTGCGCGATAAGCAAGGCATCGACTATGTCGATGGAATTAACGGCATTCACATCCGCAGCGGAAGCATCAAAGTTGGAAGGATGAAGCCCGACGTAATATTGCGCCACTAAAAGAGCGTCTACAATATCGATGTTGGTATCATTATTCACATCCCCGAGTGTCTGCCCGGTGATGGTATAGGTAAGTACGAACATCAATGAAATTAAAAATAAACATTGTAACTTTTTCACGTTTTTCCTCCATATCTTTTTTTGTCATTTAAAGGTAACTGTTTTGAACATCAGGTGTTCTTGTTAAAAAATTTTGATTTTAATTATCGGCGTCTCTAAAAAACTCTTATTTTGAATAGTGGAAGTTTTCAGAGATACCCTTATAGTATTAAATATACTCGAATTCTATTGATAATTCTATTCCCAATTCTGTACCTTCATCACCACTATTTGTAGAAAATTAATGCTGATGACTTATGAGTGATGAATCTTTATTTTTCCATTTCCCTGAATTTTCCCGGGGTAATTCCTTCAATCTTTTTAAAGATCCGTATAAATGCCCTGTCACTTGAAAATCCGAGTTCACGGGCAATATCGGAAATTTTCATTTTTTCATTATGGAGGAGGTCTTTTGAATGATCTATCCGCTTTCTGTTAATAAAACTGGTAATACTTTCCCCGGTCTGTTCTTTAAAAAACCGGCAAAAATATGACTGATTCATTTGAAATATTTCCGCGATCGAGGCAGCATAGAGGTTTATATCTTTGATGTTTTTATCGATATAAGCAAGGATTCTGTCTTTCAGAAGTATGTTATGACTTTTCTTACTTGCTTCAATTTTTTCGCACACAATCTTTAAGATACGGCTCATTTTTTTTTTTATGGATTCGGCGGTTTGACACGCAAGAAGTCTCTCGATGGGTTTGAGGTCATTCCAGAAGGTTGCTTCATTATCTATACGGGATTCATTCATTGTTTTTATCATCGTACTCACCAGGTTAAAGACGAGACATCGTGCCATATCAATGGAAATACGGCGATTGTGGAAATTGTTATTATATACTTTATCGATGATCGCCAGTGAGTCGGCAGTATTCCCGGTTTTAATGCTATTAATAAGCATCTGTTCGGTTGCCAGATCGTATTGAAATATCGTATCCGGATTTTCAATCTCCGTAAAATAGATAATTCTGTCAATTCCCCGTACAAGTTTATATTCCAATGCCTTTTTTGCCTCGTCGTATTGTTCTCTGAGCTTTGATACTCCCTTCCGGATAGTGCTGACGCCAATTGTCGTACTCACATGTAATTCCTGTTTAAGCCGGGAATGGAGGGTTTTCAGGTCTGTTTTTTTATCTCTATCCGGTTGATTGAGATTAATGATGCAGGCATGATAATCAGAGAGTTCGATGATAACAACCGACCCGGTCTGTGAAAGGATTGATTGAAGAAAGACAACCATTTTCTGTTGTAGCAGCCGCGGAGTAATACTTTCCCCGGTATTTTTATTTTCAACCGATACAAGAAGAATGATAAAATCATCGGAATTGAATGAAACCCCGAGAGAGACCAACTTCGAATGAATAGCTTCATCCCCGGCCTCCCTCTGTCCCTCGATTATCCGGCGTATCCAATTCTTCGCGAGTATTGTGTTTTGTTGTTCAATGCTGATATTCAACTTCTTTTTCATTTCCATTGTCTGGGAGATGGTTTCGGAGATGAGTTTAAACTCATCGAGCCGGGATTCCGAGTATAAAGAAATGTCATCACTTATTATTTCAAGTAATTTTCTGACAGGTTTGTAATGTTTTTTTGTGAGAATGTATGCAACCAGGAGTCCGCAGATCAGCGCAAAAATAAGCCCGATGATAATGAGGGTTTGAAAGCTCTTTGTTTTTGCATGATAAATCGTCACAGGCACAAAAGAAATGTATTTCCATCCGGTTACCCTGGAAGTTTGGAAAGAGGCATAATACTCTTGCTTTGTGCCTTTTATTTTAAACATTCCTTTTAACCCTGTCATTCGTTCATTGAGCATATTAATATCAATCCCGGATTTTCCCGAATAAATTACTTCCTCTCCGAGATGATTTGTTATAATACATGTGCTTTCCTGATGCAGGGTTTCGTTGATAAATTTCAGAATATAGCTTGTATCAAGAAGGATGACAATTGTCGCACTCACATCCAGCAAGGAATTCTCAGGGATCTTAGAGAGACATGCGATTGTCCGTATACTTTCTTTGCTGTTCGTCAGTTTTCTTATCTGGTAAAATTCCCGGTTGTGGGGAGCCTCCATCAGTTTTTTCCATTCTCCGAAGGGAAAAGTTTCGATTTTATGGAAGAGGGTATAAAAAATATCAGCATCTTTATAACCACTCGCGGAAATTACTTTTTCTTCCTTTTTAATATAGACATAAAAAAGGTCGATATAAAGGTTTGATTTTTCCAGCACTTCGAAGTCTTTGATTATGGAAAAAAGGAGATATTTTTTTTCTTTCTCATTATTCCCCGGGGGATTCAGGAATTCAAGGAGACGCGGATTCGTTGCGATCTGTTTGCTGATATGGGTTATATTCTCAAAATTATTATCGATTGTGAGGGTGAGCTGGTTTAATAAAACGGAATTGACACGGTTCGTTTCCGATTCGACAATGTCCCCGGCATTATAGAAGATAATGATCCCGGTAATGACAGGTATGAGTAATATGACAGTATATGAGATAAGCCAGGATAAAAAGATTGTTCCTTGTATATCCGTTCCTTTTTTTTTCATACATTACGAATTCAGGCGGTCCAGGGCATCTTGTTGTATTTGAATTGCTTGTCTCATATCGAGGTTTTCAAGGTATGTTCTATAATCATTAAAGTGATCCATTGAAACCTGACCTGTAATAAAGCTGATAAACATTTTCTCGACATACGGATTTATCGCGGCCATAATCGAAGCCAATGCTTTTTCATCGCTGCCGGATAAACTGAGTTCGGGAAGCATATGTTTTTCCGCGTCGGTAAAGGACCATTTTGTTTTTGCATCAACACATTGAGGCCATGTATAAAATTGCTTAAGGTAATGCTCGTCCTGCACGATTGCGCTGTTATATGTTACTCGTGTATAAAGACTCAAGACCTGGGTCATGGTTAATCCTTCCGGATTGTGAGTCACCAGGTCCGTATACACAGGTTCCCCATCTACCCGGGCAAAGCTTACTCCTTCGATACCGAAATTATAGAGGATATGCCCTTCGCCGCTGTAACCGTAATCGAGCCATTGCGCGCAGAGTTTGGGATTTTTCGCACCCGAGGTAATGCAATATCCCCTTCCAAGGAAAACACGTTCCATTTGACCGGTAAAGGGTTTTTCCCCTTTGTTTACAACCGGGTATTTTACCCCTGTGAGATCGAAGCCTGGATTCTCGTATTTTTTCAGGTCCAAGAGTTCTCCCAGGTCGGAACCGGCTGCTCCCAGGAAGACGCCTGCTTCGTTCCGTGAAATTTTTACATCGACAACGGAATTGTCATTATAGAAAAAATCAGGATCAATCAACTGCTCGTTATACCATTTCTTTAACGTGAGTAAAAAATCTTTATAATTTTTTTCATATTGTCCGAATTTTACCTTACCACGGTCAAGATAAAAATCCCAGCAGAGATTGTATGCCCCTATAAATACATTTCCTTTAACAAAGGATTTATATCCTTTGTTAATGCCGGCCATCGTGAGGGGATAGGGGGTCTTACTTTTAAATGCTTTCAGCATTTCATACCATTCATCAATTGTCTCAGGCTCTGCAAGCCCAAATTCATTAAGCCAGTCTTTCCGCACAATGGGACCGAACCAGACCCGGAGTGAGGGGTGCCCCACAAGAAAAGGAGCCATATATACCTTGCCTGTGGAAGACCGGATAGCCTTTTCCCATTCGGGGTGATCCGAAAGTATTTTATTATATGAGGGAAAATAGTGAGGTAATAAAGGATCCAGGGGGATGACAAGACCTGAGTCAATATACCTGGGAAGCAGGGTTTTATATGCATTTTCATTGGGTATATAAATTAAATCGGGAATATTCCCCGATTCAATAAGGGCATCCAGTTCCTCTTCAAATTTATCATTTTTAGGATGAAGAAAGTGCAATCGAATACCTGTGCGTTTTTCCAATTCTTTATACAAAGGTATTTCATTAAGATCCGGAGCAGTTTGTCCCTGAACAACCACTTTATATTTGAATATGGTAATTTCTCCGCCTTGTTCGTTTTTTTCCGGCGGCGGGCATCCGGAAAACAGGAAGACATAAATGAGAGTAAATATAAGCAGGACAGGTATCCGGTGTTGCATGTTACTGATAATGATAATGTATTTGGGTTGCATAAACAAGGGGTTGATGGGGAATGGAATCATGTCACCACACCTTGCTTTTTTACCCCGGAAGGGATTCCTTCCCGGGCGCATAAGAATTTCTCCGTATTCTCGTATGAAGAAAAAAGGGAGGAACTACGACCTCTGGTAATACCGACTTACAAGGAAGTGGTGCTTGGAAGGAGTCGTCCGGACGCTGGAACCGATCTATGTTAGTTTTGATTTTAATCTTAACTGCAAGAAATGGGAAATAAAATACTTTTTTATTATATAATTTTTTACTATAGTATAGAGTATTAAAACAGGATACTTTAATGTAAATGTCCCCATGACATTCTGTCCTGTAAAAAAGGAGAAACGAATCCCCATGATACAACCACACATAAAAACATCTACTTTCAACGATCCCGGCTGGTATCTTAACCTGGGTATCAGTCTGGTAACCCTGGATAAAAAGGGAATTGCGGAAAGTATTTTTAAGGCCCTGGAAATCGATTTTTCCGGCTTAAAAGGGGCAATACGGAATCTTTACGAGGAAGCCTTTCACCTGACTATAGAGACCTTCGCCATTCCCATGGAAAAGGTGAAGGCGCGGGATACGGAGATTGATCCGGTCCAATTGTCTATCAGATTTCCCACTCTGTTCCCCTTATTTTACCGCCTGGTGGAAAAAATACGGGGAAGTCTTGAACAATCCGGCATCCCTCTGCTCAGGTTTAAATTACAATTCGATATTCACTTTAAAACACTCCTGGATAAACCGGCGTACACAAAGATTGTGGAATTTCAACGGAGAATACAAAGCGAGGAGTCCGATGAACTCCAGCTTTTACGCCATGTTCATGGATTACTCCATACTATTGATAGTGAGACACTTCCCCTGGTGGAGGATTCTTCTCTGGTGCAGGTTTATACCCCGCCGACAGCAGACTATTATGAATATCGGATTGATGAGAGTGAAAAGAAGCCGAAAAAAACAAAGGCCGGGGACGTCATTTTTTCGCTTATCGATAACATAGAGAAGGGACGGGAACCTATTATCCTCCACGGAGAACCGGGACATGGAAAAACATCAACCATGAAAATGCTTGTCCGGGCGCTTTCTATAAAAAACAATCACGTGTATACGGAACAACCCCTCTTTATCCTTTTTTTTGAATTTAAACACCTCCGCCAACTGAACCGGGCAGTTCACTTTGTCATACATGATCATTTTTCCTGTATAAAGGAGCCTTCCTTTTTTACGGGAAAACGGGTGCTTATGATTTTTGATGGTATGGATGAAAAGCAGGCAACAGCCGATGAATCCTTTCTTAATGACTTTGTGAAAGGCTTGTTTCATCTGTCTGCCAGGGTGAATAAAGAATCCGGATCACAACTGAATATTGTACTCACCGGGAGAACACAATTTTTCCTGCCCATGCGCCATTGTCTTGTTGCCGATTCATGTATTTATGAGCTGGATAATTTCTCCGACCAACAGACAGATAGGTGGCTTGCCGCTTATTTTAAGGCTACCGGAAAGAAACCGGAAATCACCCGCGAACAGCTTCGTGGATACCATTTAACGGACCTTATAAAGCAGCCTATTTTGTTAACCATCTGCACTACCATGATTTCAGATATACTGGCAGACAAAAACCGGGGCGGGGATTTTATTGACAAGTTCAAAGGGGAGATAAGTATAAGTAAAATCTATGCCATTATTGTTGACTGGACCTATAAAAAGCGGCACCAATCCGGAAATCGGGAACGAGGCACGAAGCGGACTCTCCAAGAATTCAAAAATATTTTATACTATATTGCCCTCTCTGTATTTCATCATAGTGAGAATCAGCAGGTAAGGGTCTCCCACCTAGTAGATCATTTGTGTAAACACCCGGAACTTAAGGAAGCGTATAATCTCGGGTTTCTTGAACATGACCGGGATAAACTAACCGAAGAATTTAAAGATATTGTGGTGCTTTTTTATTTTAAAGGGACAGAAGACTGGAGTATTGAATTTGCCCATAAATCGATCCATGATTACTTGGTGGTAGACGCTACAATATTTTTATTGTGCAACATTTTCGAGGGATTTAATCTTGACCGTATTGAACGGTCCTGCAATCAGTGTGCGTCGGAATTGTATGAATTATTGGGGAAAACCCCGTTACACCCGGACAGCCACCTCCGGTTTTTGCAGGACATGGTGAAGCAGGACAGGGACATGGTCATGAAACTGATCGGCCCTGTCACCACCTTCCTGGAAAAAGCCCTGGACCATATTTATCTAAAAGAGGGGCTTCATCTCCATAAAAATCCCCTGAAAACCGAAGCTTATATAATATCGGGACTGTTTTACCTGGTCACCACAATACTTGGACTCTATGCTGATGATGAAGAAATTACCACAGCTTATGGGTCGTTTATAAGAGAAAAGATAAATTTGCACCTGTTTATTGGATTGTTTAATAGCATTGAGGAATTTGGATTTTTAAGTAGAAAATTTATCTTTTATAGAATAGATTTGAGTGAAGTAGACTTGAGGGGGGAAATTCTGGAACGAGTGCAATTGACAAAAGCAAATTTGAGAGAAGTAAATCTGAATGTTACATATCTGTGTGAAGCAAATCTGAAAGGAGCAAGACTGGTAGGAGCAAATCTGAGAGGAGCAAATCTGGTAGGAACAAATCTGGTTGAAGCAGATCTGGCAGGAGCAAATCTGGCAGGAGCAAGACTGGTAGGAGCAAATCTGAGAGGAGCAAATCTGAGAGGAGCAAATCTGAAGGAAGCAATCCTGGAAGGAGCAAATCTGCAAGGAGCTATTCTGGAAGGAGCTATTCTAAAAAAAGCAACGTATACTAAAGGTCAATTAAAAAAAACAATTGGAACACCGTGGGGAATATGAGAGGTTTATTCCATAATTCCCGGTTACTGTTAGTGTTTTGATACTCTCAAAGCTATCAATAATGGTTTGATGTGAATAGTTAGTAGTTGGATTATCGGCCTGGATATTAGGAAATTATTTGATACGATACAATTAAAATATCTACTGGAAGCCATAAAGCTGAGAGTACAGAATGGAGTGTTAAAAAGTCATTTTTACATATTTAAAAAAATAGAACAAGACTTCTTTACGAAATTAAAAAGAAATAGTACTATTATAATTGTATGAAGATATTAAGAGTATATGTTGATACATCAGTTATCGGTGGCTGTTTCGATGTTGAATTTCGGGAATGGTCAAACGGATTATTTAAAGATTTTGAAAATGGTTTATTTAAACCTGTGATTTCGACTATAACAGCAATTGAGATACAAAGAGGTGCTCCGGCCCCTGTAAAAGAAAAATATTCTGAGCTGTTTGATTATGATGTTGAAATGCTTGAAAATAGTAGAGATGCTAATGAATTAGCAGAAACTTATTTGGAAAAAAAAATAATATCTCAACATTTTTTTGAAGACGCTCTCCATATTGCAATTGCAACCATAGCAAATGTTGATTTACTTGTAAGCTGGAATTTTAAACATATTGTGCATTATGA
>JAFGRV010000476.1 GCA_016934975.1 Spirochaetales bacterium
CGCAACCTCCTTTGAGTACAAAGGTTAAACAAGGCTGTCCAATAACATCCATCCGCTATATATGGGGTGCACTTTGATATAACTACAATATATATAGTGTTGCTTGAAAGCAATCCCACTAAAAATGGAGTTATTGGACAGCCTGAATTATAATTATATGGATTCCTTGTTCTATTTCAAATGAATTAAAGGATTTCTCTTCTATTATAATAGAGAGAGGAACGGTTTTACTCGAGGTATTTTATTAAAAGAAAATTGCCGGCGGGAGGGATATGAGGAATATTGTTAAAAATAAGAGTTGAAATCTTTGCACCTTGTCATTATTATTGCACAAGGATCTGTTGAGACTAATAAATATTGTTTGATCTTAAGGGGAATGAAAATTATAACCTTCGCATTCTTTAGGGATGCATAGAATGGATATTAATTATGCAAGAAATAAAGGATTGGAACCTGTAAAACAATCAAATAGAGCAAGCCTTGAAACAATCGATGATGAATCTTTCTAAGAGAGATGTGGGAAAATGAACAGAAAAGAAGAAACAAAACAATTTTATAATGCAGTTGCGGATAAAACATTTAAAGAATGGTTTGATAACCCTGCATTATTACCAAGCCTGAAGTATTTTATTACAAAATTACCGGAAAACCCGAAAGTTCTGGATTTAGGATGCGGTACGGGGGGTGAGAGTAAGCGCCTGGTTGGTTTGGGAGCAGATGTGATTGGTGTGGATTTCAGTGAAGAATCGATTGCTTATGCTGTTAAGAACGTACCGGAAGCTCAATTTATAATTACGGATATCGGTAGTATGGAATTTGAGACTTCATCTTTTGACGGAATTATCGAAGCCGGTGTTTTGTTTCATTTTGATAGTAAAGAACAAGATCGAATTATAAAAAATATCTTTGACATATTAAAACCCGGAGGAATATTTCAATCCTATTATCCGGAAGGCAATTTTGAAGGTATGCAGGACATTGATTTTTCAGGCATACATTACAGAAGGTATTCAAGACAGATCTCCAAAGCGAACTGGATAGAACAGGTTTTACGTTGTGGTTTTACCGGCTACAGTGAGTATGAATTCAATCTAGGTAATTTTTTTTGTATAGCATTTACCCGCTGAAATATCATATTCCCTGTAATTTATCTCTTAAGTGTATCTCCCTCGGTCATTACATTTTTTCAAGAAATGGTATGTTCAGGAGTGAAAATCCTTTTTTAAGAACAATTCTGACTGCTTTTAACAGCTCTATCCGTGAGACAACAAGATCCGGATTTTCATTATGGAGAATCGGATTCTCATGATAGTACCGGGAAAAATGTTTGGTGAGTTCATAGAGAAAAATGGCGATATATGATGGATTTAATTCTTTTCCCGCGGAAATAAGATTTTCCGGGAATGATAAAAGAAGTTTGATTATTTCCCATTCTTCGTCCACTGTTAAGAGATCATACTTAATGGTTCCGTTTTTAAAAAAGTCTTTCCTTTCTTCGAATTTATTTAAAATGCTGGAGATGCGGGCACCTGTGTATTGGAGGTATGGTCCGGTATTCCCGTTAAAAGAAATTGATTCTTCCGGGATAAATATCATATCTTTACCCGGTGTTGTGGAAAGGAGGAAATAATTCAGAGCTCCTAAAGCGATTTGCTCCGAAGTTGTTCTGATGTTTTCAATCTCATTTTCACGTTCGCGTTCTCTTATTTCATTTTCAGCCAGAAGAATAAGCTCCTCCAGAAGGGTGTCTGCATCCACAACAGTTCCCTCACGTGATTTCATTTTTCCATGGAGAAGATTGACCATACCGTAAGAAAGATGAAAAAGGTGATCTGCCCAGGGTTTTTTTAGCATTTTTAAAACATGAAAGAGAACCTGAAAATGATAATTTTGTTCGGAAGCTACGACATAGATGAGCCGGTCAAAGGGCCAGTCACTATGCCGTAACATGGCAGTACCGATATCCTGGGTAATATAGAGGGATGTACCGTCACCTCTTAAGAGTACTTTATTATCCAGTCCTTTTTTCGTCAGGTCTACCCAAATGGAACCATCTTCCTTTTTATAAAATATGTTTTCTTTTAATCCCTTTAAGATTTCTTCTTTCCCGCTCATATATGTTTTACTCTCGTAATAATATGAATCAAAAGAAATTCCCGTGTTTTTATATGTTGTTTTGATACCGTCGATAGCCCAGGCATTCATTGTATTCCACAAGTCGATGACTTCTTCATCTCCCTTCTCCCATGCCATTAACATGTTTCTTGCTTCTTCTTCTGCCTTGGGATCCTCTTTTGCCCATGTGGAGAAAGCAACATAATATTTTCCTACAAAATGATCCGATTTGAGTTGTTCCTCCGCCGGGGTCCGTCCTTTACCGAATTTTTTATACGCGAGCATGGATTTACAGATATGAATTCCCCTGTCATTTATGAGGTTAACTTTTTTAATTTCCGCCCCATTCGCTTTAAGGATATTGGAGACGCTCTGACCGATGGCGTCATTTCTCAGGTGACCGAGGTGGAGGGGTTTGTTTGTATTAGGACAGGAAAACTCGACCATTATTTTTTCTCCTTCGAGTTCCGAGAGTTCTCCGTAGGTGTTTTCATTCCGAATTATATTTGTCAGTACATCCGAGCATACGACTTCCCTGTTAAGTTTAATATTTACATACGGACCCGCTGCTTCCGCTTTTCCCTCCGGAGTTTGTGATAGAATTGCGGCTACTTTTTCGGCGATCAGATAAGGTGCCTGTTTAAATGTCTTGGCAAAAAGAAACATCGGGAAGGCAATATCCCCTAATTCCGGGCGAGGCGGAGTTTCTGCTATGATGAATTCCGGTGCAATTGATATTTTTTGCTCTCCCGGTTGAGGGATCATTTCTTTCAGGGTGTTATAAATCAGATTTTGCCATACTTTTATATATTTTTTCATAAATACCTCACTTTTAATCTTTGAATTGACCAATAATCGCCATCATCAATCCAAAACTATCCTTGCCGTCTCTTCTGAAGGAATGAAGAGCGGGTGTACAGGAAGTACAGTTTGTCATCACATCAATATCATAAATACCAATGTTTTCTAAAATGTTTATATTTGCCTGGTATAAATTAATGTAATAGCATCCATTTTTTTCTTTACATGATTTTTCCCCAAAATTGGATGCAAAGTAATGATACCGTTCCGCCGGAACGGCATAGCAGCATTCACCGATCCCCGGGCCTATGACAATTTTTATATTTTCCCGTTTTACTCCGCATTGGGTTTCCATAAGGGTGATTGCTTCTTTAACGATGCCGGTTCCCTGCCACCCGGAGTGAATAATACCATAGACACTTGTCTGTTTGTCAATAATAAAAATGGGAAGACAATCTGCGATTGTAATACTTAAGAAAATATCTTTATCGGACGTTATCATCCCATCCCCGGGAACCGAACGATAGTCTCCGGGATTCTTCTGCTTGTGGATCCGAAGGACCCGGCGGGTATGTTTCTGATAAAGCGAATATACTTTAGTTTTATCAATAGTGAGTCGTTTGAAAATGTTATATCTGCAGGTGAGTCTCTCTTGTTCTGAAAATGCCATATTTCCGGCGGATTTTAGTGTCATATATGCCCTGATGTTTAAGGAAGGTCGATTGTTTTCGGGAAAGAGCGGGATTTCAATAATATCCTGTTGTTTTTTTATATCTAATGTGTGTAAATATGCCATTATACTCCGGTAAGGATCTTATGGAATAAGTCCCTCTATTCTGCACCATACTCAAGTAAGAAGTGCAATGTTTTATGTAGGTAATCCGATTGCCTTGATTCCCTGGTATCAATGATGAATGAGTGTAGCTTTTACTCTAAGATTAATCAAGCCGTTTGCTTCGAAGGTAAGAGATAATTCACGTTATACTTATGTTTTGACCGTAGTATGTGACATCGATTTTGTTTGTCTTACAATCAATCTTTTTAAACAAAGTGCAGCATTGATGTTCCGGATATCACATTTTACCAGTCGACAGGGAAGGAAATGCTTTTTATAGTGTGACATTAGTTGTTTCATAGCTGCGGTAGTTAAAATTTTCTTCCTCCGGCAAAAGGTGTTCTTAAATTTTTATTCCACTTGACATAATCTTTAGATCTGTGTTATTTTTCGACCCAATAGTAAGAAGTAATATCTAAAGTAGCTTTGTATAAACAATATGTCGTGTGTAAAGCAAATAAACGTATTACCGCAATAAATGAGAATAAATATTACAACACGTGGTTTTTTTTTTTTATAAAAATGTACTTATGCTATTATTCCTGATATTCTTGTTTTTTTACAAGAATATCAGGAATAATAGCG
>JAFGRV010000062.1 GCA_016934975.1 Spirochaetales bacterium
AATTTTACTCCTGTTATTGTTTTCCTCTTCCACAGCTTTCATAACACGATTAGTAAAATCTCTTTCATCCAGATATTTCGTTATTTCATTTTCCGATTCACCGGGAAATTCTATAGAAGTAATTAAATGTTCTAAATCTTTATCATTTCTATTTTCCATACTATGTATACATCCTTTCCAAAAAATCTTCATTATACATTCATTTCAAAGCTAAAAGTTTCTTTTTTATTAAATTTTTCGCCCGCGAAATGTACGATTTTACAGTATTCAACGGAACATCTAAAATCTCTTTTATCTCCTTTAATTTAAATCCGTCAAAAAAATGCATTTTAACCACGACATTATATACTCCCGGTAATTCTTTACATATCTTATTAATCTCATCTCTTGTCTCATTTCTTATAATGCGGTTTTCAATCGATTCCGATTGATCTATTAATAGATTTTCTTCTGTACCCGGCCCCTTCAATTCCCCGGATAAAAGAAATCTTTTTTTATCCAGATGATATTGATTCACTGCTAAATTAAAAGCAAGCTTATAGAGCCATCCCTTAAAAGGAACTTTGCCTCCGAATGATTTGAGATTTTCAAAAGCTTTTAAAAACACCTCCTGGGCAAAATCCTCTGCATCTGCATGGTTATGAAAAAACTTTAAACCAAGATAAAAAATAGTTTTCTGATACTTTTCAACAATGGTTCGGTACGTATCAGTCTCTCCCTTGATTATCCGCTGCACCAGGATGTTATCATCCTGTCTCTCCATTTTTACTTACGTTTCCTGTAGATAAAAATATAGGCAGTTATAATTCCCATACCTGCTGTTGTGGGAATAATACCGCCTAAAAGTGAAGGACTTAGTCCATTATAAATAGCAAAAAATACCGTAAGACCGATTCCGATAAAAAGTGCTACAATACCCAGTAGCAGCAACTTTTCTTCAATTTTGCTTGAAGGGGGAGTACCTCCCTTTTGAATAATAAGAATTCTCTTTTGATGATCCCATAAGAGAAAAAAATAGGTGAGTGCTCCAAGAACGACAACACTTACCAAAGGAAGTATTGCGATGAGAACCTGGGCTGAATCACATAAATCACCTGAAACATCAAGGAGCACGGGAATCGGAAATCTCATTCCGTGAAGTAAAATCATTTGAACATCTCCATTCTCTATTCAATATGACAAGAATAGGGGAAAAAGGTTGCACATTTTCGTAAAATTAAATATATTGTCCGTTTTACTCATTTTAAGCTTGTTATTTTCTTTCCATTGGAATACTAAACTTAAAAATTGCTGAATATAGTATAAATTAATTTTGCGAATGAATGCAACTATTTTGACATTTTTTTGTCTTAATAATAGTAATACTGAAGATCTTACTTTGATGTGCCCGGGAGGATAAAAATTATTCGGGAGGATTATAATGAATCAACAAAACATAACAAAAAGCAAGAGTAACATAATTAATCATTCAAATTTAAAAATACAAAACATATTACTCGTAGAACCCAAATCACCTGACTTTAATATATACTCTCTCTTTAAAATGCCCCGTTTGGGATTGGCGATTCTCGGGACCCTCGCCCGGGATGCCGGATACAATGTCAAAATTATCTACCAGGAAGTGACACCCCTCACATACAAGCACATACTATGGGCAGATATTATCGGTTTTTCTATCATCACCTCTACGGCCCCGGAAGGGTACAGACTTGCCCGGATGGCAAAAGCCTTATGCAGACAAAAAAACAAAGATACCCCCATTATTTTCGGGGGTGTCCATGCAACATTTGTGCCTGAAGAAGCCCTCAAATACGGAGATTATGTATTCCGGGGTGAAGCAGATAATTCATTTATCCCATTCTTAAAAAAATTACAACAGAAAAATAATCTCACAGAAATTCCGGGACTCTCCTGGAAGCAGCAGGAAACGATCATACATAATCCATTGAATAAAGAAAAAGTTGATCTGAACACTATTCCTATACCGGACTGGTCACTTTTTACAGATTATAAACCGGGTGTCGGTATAGTCATGACATCCAGGGGATGTCCGTACAATTGCAATTTCTGTTCCGTTACCCCGATGCTCGGACACAAATACCGGATGCGGAGCGAATCTCTTATAATGAAAGACCTTGCGGCGATTGAAAATAAATATGTGTTTTTTTATGATGATAATTTTGCCGCGAACAGAGAACGAACCAAGAAACTATTAAAACGAATAATCGCCGAACGGGGGACAACCCACCATGTTCAGCAATTTTCCGCCCAGGTGAGAGTCGATATCGCCAGAGATCCCGAACTCCTTGATTTAATGAAACAGGCAGGTTTCAGAACCTTTTATATCGGATTCGAATCTATCAACCCTCAAACATTGGAACTGTATAATAAGAGTCAGACAATTGATGATATAAAAGAAGGGATTACTGAAATCCACAAACGGGGAATTTCAATTCATGGTATGTTTGTATTCGGGTCGGATGCAGATGGTAAAGCGACTTTTAAAGAAACCAATAAATTTGTAAAACAGAATAAGATTGAAACAGTGCAATACCTTATCCTCACGCCGCTCCCCGGGACAGAGCATTTTAACAAACTGAAAACAGAAGGAAGAATCCTCTGTAATGAGTGGGAGCGCTATGATGCTTTTAACGCCGTATTTTTACCTAAAAAAATGTCTCCTTATCACCTCCAGATATGGACCATAAAAGCAATGAGACGTTTTTATACACTCACACGGATTCTAAAAAACCTGATAAAAGGAAAGCTTTGGTTTGCCGGTATCTACGCATACGGATGGATAAATCTCCTTAAATGGACTCTGAATAACAGAAAAACAATAAAAAAATTAAAAGAAGACAGTCATAAGGTCTTTATTCCGGAATTCTTAAAAACATATTGTCCGGTTCTTCATCTATAGATTCCGGTAAAAAACACCTCCTCGGTCCGACATGTGAACGGCAGCGGCTTACTTTTAATGATAAACTCTCTTTTTTTTTTACGTTGTTCAATTTACACAGTGATGATAATACGCTACTATACCTCATGAATATAAGCGAGTATAACAAATTTATTCTATTCTATATCAGCGGAAAAACCGAAGGTGTCACCGAAGAAGAAAAAGAGAAATTCGGGCAATTTATAAACGATAACAGAAGTTATATATATTCCAAGCTCTTTTTTGAATACACCCAGATAGAAATCGATGACAACCATGCACGATTATTTTTAAAAAATGTACTTAAAAATCTAAAAAAACTCGAAGAAGCCTTGAAGTCAACTATCGACTTCAGGGTCGCATTCCTCGACTACCTTATACGAAATATCAGTAAAATCACCCAGGCATCGGAACCGCGAATAATAGAAGATAAAATCTTTAAAAATCTTAATCAGCTTATTGTGAGAGATGAACTTACCGGTCTTTATAATTTCAGACACTATGAGAATGAACTGGAAAAGGAATTTGCACGGGCCATACGGCATAATCATACCTTCTCTCTTGTTGTTATGGATATTGATGATTTCAAATTATATAATGACAGTTATGGCCATATAGAGGGGAATATTGTTCTCAAGCAAATTGCTTCCATAATTCTTGATTCAGTCCGTATTTCCGATATTCCATGTCGATATGGGGGTGAGGAGTTCGCTCTTATTCTTCCCCAGACAAGCAAAGACGGGGCATTTATCCTTACGGAAAAAATAAGAGAAGCCGTTGCCGGGGAATCTTTTATCACCAAGGTATCAATCAGCGGGGGAATATCTGAATTTCCCCTGGACACAGACAATACCGACCGCACCCTTTTTACGTATGCCGACAAAGCGTTATATTACTCAAAAGAAAAAGGTAAAAATCTTATCACGAAATTCACAAAAGATCTTCTTTCTTTTTAATTCAAAACAGTCTCTCTGCTTTTATCTTTCATTACCCTCCCGGAGGAGTACTTTTTTTCATTTTTATCTTTAAAAATGGATAATGATGTTATATAGTATACTATATAATTGAGTACGGAAATGAAAGTAAAAAATGAAGAGTCATCTTTATCAACCAGAACTGGGGAACTTGCCCGGATGTTTGAAACCTTGGGCAATGAAATCTATCTGGCTATTGCAATCACAAAAGATCCTGTTCTAAAAGATATACTTCTCACAATGCATAAATTGGGAGACAGGATAGCCACTTTTTTTTTACGGATAAGAAAAATTCTCACCGTGGAATCGGAGAATAATAAGGTACAATTTGTTATTCAATTCTTTTTTAAAAATTTTTCTATTATTTCCGAAAATACCCGGGCCTCAAAAGCAATTATTACGTATGTACTCAATAAACTCGATTGGTTAAAAGAACATTCAGACAGAATAATTGAGAGTCTTAAAACGCTTTACGCGGACCTCCTTTCCATACAGATTGATTGTGAGGAATCATATAAACTTCTCTTTGGTGAAGAACTTGGATATGATTTTGGTCTTAATCCTCATCATGAAATTCAAAAAGTAAATGAGGTTCTCACTCTCGAAAATGCCTGTCAGATTCTCGGAGTTGAAAGAGGAGCGACCAGAGACCAGGTAAAAATGGCTTTTCGGAAACTGGCAAAAAAGCTTCATCCTGATTTAAATCCCAAAGCAGCAGAAGAAGAATTTATTCATATTCAGAATGCGTACAAGCGGGTCCTCGCTGAAACCAAAATGTAGTACTTAATGCTGTAGATTGAATCCATTCTTAAAAATCTTAATACAAGCATCTGTCGCAACCGGATCAAAATAAATATCCTTTTTATTTTCAATTTCCTTTAAAGCAAAATCTTCACCAAGGGCTTCCCGGTAGGGCCGGTGTGAAGCAATCGCATCCACAACATCTGCAAGAGAAAGAATCCTGGACTCCATCAATATCTCATCACCCTTTAATTGCCTTGGATACCCGGATCCGTCAAGTCGTTCATGATGCTGATACACTAATTCCGCCACCGGCCAGGGAAAAGTAATTCTTTTTAAAATATTATACCCATCCAGGGAATGATCTTTAATTAAATTCATTTCACTCTTTTTTAAGGCCCCCGGTCTGTTCAGAATTTCAGCAGGAATGGATATCTTCCCGATATCATGAAGCAACCCCGCGATTCTGATACATTCGATCTGATCTTCCGAAAGTTTTAATTCCCTGGCTATGGCAATTCCCAGTTTAGAGACTTTAAGTTGATGTCCCGCGGTATATGGGTCCCGCTGCTCGCCGATTGTCGCAATAGATTTTATAACGCCATCCCTCATCACCTCAAGTTCCGTCACAGCCAATTCATGTTCCAGTAATTCTCTCTTTAACGCTTCATTTAAAATCTCTATCTCCGATACCCTTTTTATTAATTCTGCCGTTCTCCTGTCTACCTCTATTTCAAGCTCTTTTTGATGAAGCCTCCCCTCTCTTAGCCGTTGCCGCAAACTCAAGTTTTTCCGGACAGAATCTTTCAGGAATTCCATATCAAGTATAGGTTTTTCAATAAAATCCGCTGCCCCAAGGCGCATAACTTCTATAATATCTTTTTTATCAGCGACCCCGGAAACAATAATAACCGGCGTTTCCGGGGAAATTTTTTTTATCGCGAAAAGTAATCCCGTCCCATTCAATTCGGGGATACAGAGATCTGTTATAATGATATCAGGTTCCATTCTGCTATAGATTTCAAGGCCCATAACCCCATCTGTGGCTGTAGAGACTTTACATCCTTCCTTATCAAAATAATACTTAATAACCTGAAGAATCGCCTCATCATCATCTATCAACAGAATTTTCGCGTTATGCAGAATATCTTTGCTCATATGTTTTTAATTTTAAGATTTTTTCGAAGAAAATACAAACAAATTGTCAGTTTTGATTATTATAGTTACGGTACTATTCAACTCCCTCCGGGACAAGTGTCATAGTCAGGGATTCCCAAAAAGAATATTCGTCTTGACAAAACTCTTTGTTTTTATCATTGTTCTTTTAATAGGGCCAATTACAAGAATCCGATAATTGGCGAGGTTACTCGCCTTCGCAGGGAGTTTTTACAATAGGCTTCGGTAATATAGGTTGGTTTTTGCATGTAAATTGGTGAGAATGCTCACCTTGAATTCTTTGTAAAAACCTTAAGTAGGATATAATGTATGCGTAAAATAACAGTAGATGAAATACAAAATACAGTTGAAGATCTTTTTATTAAAGCAAATTTCGAACTTCCGGATGATGTTATAGACACTATTAAAAAAGCAATACATATCGAGACATCACCCACCGGAAAAGAAATACTTAATCACATCCTTAAAAATGCAGCTATCGCCCATGAGGAAAAGCTTCCTCTCTGTCAGGATTGCGGAGTATCGACAATTTTTATGGAAATTGGCCAGGATGTCATGTTCGTCGAGGGCAATCTGAATGAAGCAATACAAAAAGGGATTAGAAACGCATATAAAAACAATTATCTCCGGTTTTCAATCGTAAAAAGTCCCATAGACCGGATAAATTCAAATGATAATACACCGGGGATTATACATTACGAGATTGTTCCCGGAGATAAAGTAAGAGTGATGGTCATCCCCAAAGGCGGCGGGTGTGAGAATATGAGCAGACTCGCCATGTTTCCTCCCTCTGCCGGAATACCGGAAATAAAGAAATTTGTACTGGATTCCGTACTCGAAAGCGGAGCAAACCCATGTCCCCCTATTATTCTGGGAATCGGGTTGGGCGGTACCTTCGAGTATGCTCCTTATCTGGCCAAAAAGTCCCTCTTACGAAAAATAGGTTCCGGGAATCCTGATAAAAACCTGGATATCCTGGAACATGAACTTCTTGAAGGTATTAATGCCTTGGGGATCGGCCCACAGGGAATGGGAGGAAATATTACCGCTCTGGCAGTTCATATCACCGAAGCGCCTTGTCATATTGCATCCTTTCCGGTTGCTCTCAATTTTGAATGTCATAGTCATAGAACTAAGGAGGCTGTAATATAACATGGTTTGGACAACAATTCGACTTTATACGCCACTTTCGGATGCTGATATTGAAACTCTCCACGCGGGTGACAGGGTATTATTAAACGGGACGATTTATACTGCAAGAGACGCGGCACATAAAAGGCTCATGAGTCTGATAGATAAAGGGGAGCCGATCCCGATAGAATTACACGGAGCAATTATCTATTATGTCGGCCCTACCCCGGCCCGTCCGGGAAAGGTAATCGGTTCGGCAGGTCCCACCACAGCCGTAAGGATGGATGCATACGCCATCAGACTTCTTGAACATGCAGGTGTAAAAGGCATGATCGGTAAGGGTGAACGTTCTCAGGAATTCAGGGATGCATGTAAATTATATAAAAGTATCTATTTTGCCGCCAGCGGGGGAATCGCGGCACTCTTAAGCAAGCACATAAAATCTTCGGAGATCATTCTCTATGAAGACCTTGGTACGGAAGCTATTAGACGGTTAGATGTAATGGATTTTCCGGTTATCGTTGCAAATGATATTTATGGAAGAGATTATTACGAGAGCGGACGGAAAAAATACGCAAAATCTGTTAAAGAAATACTCTCGTAAAAAAGAATACTCTTTGGGTCGCGGGCATAGCCTGCGTAATGACATATTCGTACAAAAATCGCCGCCCCTGAAGATGTGAAGGAATATTGTATGCACCCACTTAAAACCTTAAAACAAAAAGTGACGTATCTCCCCCGGGGTGGAATTTTAATTAATACATCCGTCGGATATATACAGTTCGGTGCGCCCCCGGAAACCATAAAAGATACAATGGCACTTCCCCTGTCTGTTCCTCATATATTTGTACTTCCGAAACAACTTTTTAACTGGGACAAGGGAATAAGTCTTGCCGAGCTGGAATTTCCCATCTACTTTAATTTTTTTATAAAACACAAAAAAACCCATGTTATATGCAACGAAGAGCAGGCGAAACAGCTCATAAAGGTTCTTCAGGAATCGGTATTCGGCCCCAAACAGCTGGATCTTTCCACGGATTTTCACCAGTTCGGGGAAGATATTGTTATCCCCGATCTGAGGGCGGAATTAAATTATTATAAAAATTTTACCCTGAAGGACCTCATATCTCCGGAATATTTTGAAAATAATACATATAAAATCGAGAATATAACTATTTCAATAAATAATCGTAATAATTTTTTTCTTTATGAAGATGATAAAAAAATCGCTGAAATACCGGGAATAATTGAATATAGTCCCAAGTTTATTATCGGCGAACGCCTGCCCGAACCATATACGCCTCCCCTCTTCGGCATCACATGTCTGGGGCCGAGTCATGGATTTGATCCCACGGAGAATACCTCGGGTTTTATCATCTGGCTCAACCATGGCGGAATCATGGTTGATCCACCGGTTAATTCGACGGAATGGCTTGAAGATTCCAATGTCAATCCGAAACTCATCGACAGTATTATTCTGACCCATTGTCACGCGGATCATGATGCCGGTACGTTTCAGAAAATTCTTGAAGAGGGAAAAATTACGATTTATACGACATGTACGATTTTAGAAAGCTTCCTCCGCAAATATTCGGCCCTTTCAAATGAACCGGTTTCATATCTTCGTCAACTCTTCAGATTTCTCCCGGTGAGTATCGGGAAACCGATCTACATACATGGCGGGGAATTCCGTATGTTTTATACCCTCCATTCCATTCCCGCTGTCGGTTTTACCATCCGGTTTCAGGATCAAAGCTTCGTGTATTCATCGGATCATCAGAATGATCCCGGGATCCACAAAAAACTCTATGACGAAAAAATAATCAGTGAGGCCCGGTATAAAGAATTAACCCACTTTCCCTGGGAATCGAACCTCATTTATCATGAATCCGGGATTCCTCCCCTTCATACACCCATCAGCTATCTTAATTCCTTACCGGATAAAATACAGAAGAAATCTATTATTTATCATATTGCAAAAAAAGATTTTCCGGAAAACACGAATCTTACCCTTGCCCGTTTCGGGATTGAAAATACCGTTTATCTGGAAACAAAATCCCCCAAATTTGAGAAAACATATCAAATATTAAATGTCTTAAAGCATCTCGATTTTTTTCAGTCATTTCCCATCGATAAGGTCCAGGAATTCCTGATGTTTGTAAAAGAAGAAAAATTTGATAAAGGCACCTATGTGATTCATAAAGACACAAAAGGGGACAGATTTTTTATTATTGCTTCGGGAAACGTCTCTGTCTTGTATGACGGGCATAAAAAGAAAAAAACCTATGGTATGTACGAATATTTCGGGGAGGTCTCACTTCTCACAAACAATACCAGAGCCGTGGACATTGTCGCGGAAACAGATGTTGTGGCGTACACGATTCAGAAAGATCATTTTTTAAGCTTTATCGCGGGCACGGAATTCGAAGAGACCCTGAAGAATCTGATTATAAACCGTGACCGTGAATCCTGGGAACTCCTTTCAGGAAGCAAACCTTTCAGACGCCTCACCACCTATCAAAAAACATGGCTTGAATCCGTTTTAAATCATGACGAGAGGGAAAAACCCGGAACACTCATCGCCGAAGGTGAAAACGTAGAGAATATCTACATTATCCGCAAAGGCGAAGTCGAAGTCACCAGAGAAGGAGAACCCATCGCATTGCTAAAAAAAGGCGATATCGTCGGTGCCCTGGTAAAACTCGACAGAAAACTGCCCTCGTCATATACATTTTCCAACAAAACACCTGTTTCACTCTATTCGGTAAAACGCAAAGACTATGAAAAATTTATCGACCGGAATCCGGGACTCATCATGAAGCTCGCGTACAATTTCGAGGTTACCTGAAAGCTTATTTTATTTTTAAGGTCCGGCGGTATGACATTAAAGGCAAAAAAGTTTTTGAAATTAATGAAAAGTATTATTTTGAGGACCTGGGGTTGCGTCATTCCATCTGCGGTTTTTCCCGGGGAGATATCAATAAAATCCTGGAAAATCTGGTATATATTCACCTTCTCCGCTGCGGGTATCATGTTACCGTCGGTAAATTGAACGCCATGGAGATTGATTTTGTAGGTACCCGGAATCAGGATACCATTTATATCCAGGTTGCGTATCTTATTCCCGATGAGCAGGTGCGGGCAAGGGAATTCGGAAATCTCCTGGCGATCCGGGATAATTATCCGAAAATGCCGCAAAATTATTCAAAGATTCAACTAATGAAAAATATTTAAGTTCAATATCTATTTGGGAAATGATGATAAAATAAAACCTGGGTAAACTCCCTTTACCGGAACATTCGACATTTTACCGGCAACAGTTAGTTATTCTTCCAACGTACCTTCTTCCATCCCTTTTTCCATTATTTCATCTGCTTTGGTTATTAATATGTCATTCCCTTTCATTATTTTGTAGTTCAGATTTTTCTTTATCAAAAGACTTATTATAAAGTAATTCTCAGGATTCGGTATGTGGTACCAGGTGAACTTTCCCGGCATGGCTCTTTTTCCTGCCGGGAAACACCAGAGCGGGGAAAATCAGAATCACGGCGGGTAAAAACATGAGGGTTGCCCACGTGGCATTTACCATGGTCAGTGCGACGAGCAGGGAAAAATATTTAATCGGTAAGAATGATGAAAAACCGATGACCATAAACCCGAAAATCAATGCAAGAGACGTAAAAATAATCGCTTTGCTTGTATGATGTAATGCCTGGTACACAACTCTTGTATAAATCTCAGGGGTTGCCCCGGGTTTTACTTTGTGATGTTTTATTTGTTTCCTTAGATTAAGGAGAAAATGAATCGTGTCATCGATTCCGATACCTATGGCAAATGATGCGATCAGGCTTGTGGCTATATCAAGTTTTATTCCGAAAATTCCCATGACTCCGAAATTCATAATCACCGCAACTCCCAGGGGAATAATTGAAATACATCCCGTTTTCACCGATTTAAATAAAATTGATGTGATAATTGCGATTGCTATGAGAGAAAAAATTATGGAGATGATTTGTCCATAGACGATATAGTTTTGAATCGTCATGAAGGTGATTGATCCGCCGGAGAAGAAATAATAGATATCAGGCTCATCGGAATCCTTCTCGGAAATAAAATTATCAACAATATAATTATCCAGCTTCGTTCTGATTCTCTGTTCATCCCCGGTTGTTATATCCCTGGTCCCGATATTTTTTAATTTAAGGGTAATTTTTACAATATTCATGGCAGGATCAATCATATTCTCAAAGGTATCGGGTAATCCGTCAAAATTATCGTCGGAACCGCCGAAGGATTCCGTATAACTGATGATTTCCTGATCCGTATCCGGAATCACATCGTAAGCGGGATCATCATTATGCATAATAAAGTTGAATCTTTTCTGGAGATTTATAAAGGAATATGCTTTCCCGACACCATCCAGTGATTCCGCGTAAGCCATAAGACTTTCAACCTTTTTCAGGAATTTTGCATTTAAAGCTTTTCCTGTTTCCGGATTTACTTTAAAATCGTCTATATCTGTACTGAATATATCTTCCATATCCGCACCCCCTGTATCCCCGAAAAGATCGGTCTCAAAAGGATCGGATTGAGCGTCAGATGAACCGGAAACATTGGCTTCGGAAGAAGCATCACGAGCATCCTGTTCTGCTTTCATATTTTCTTCATAGGTTGTAATTATTTTGTCTGTTTTTTTTGATTCTTTAATTTTCCTCTCTATTTCATTCTTTGCAGAGTACTCGTAAGCGGGATTTGTATCGATAATGATAGACATGGTTTCCACACCGTCAAAATTTTCACTGAAATAATTTGTTAAAAATCTTATTTTATGTTCTTTGGCAAAGTAATCCGTATTAGCTATTTCATTTGATACAAAAAAAGTTCCGATTATTCCCATCCCCACAATAGCAAGGACTACAAAGAAAATAATATATTTATGCCGTACCGTCATCAGGTTTAATTTATCTATCAGCTTATCAAAAATACTTTCCGTAAATTTTTTACCGTTCTTTTGTTTCGGAGATTTCATGAGGGTGAGCAGGGCGGGGATAAAGGTTAATGCCATGATCACGGAAAATAACACGCCGATACTTGCAAAAATTCCAAAAGTTTTTAAATGAACAAGCCTGTTTATTATATTGGAAGACAGACCTATCATTGTTGTTAATCCTGCAAGGATAATGGTTTTGAGTATATGTTTTATCGTAAGCCCTATTTTGGTATTTTTATTCTCTTTTGTATAATTATGGGCTTCCCTGTAATACTGATTTAACAGATGAATCGCATAGGAACTTCCCAAAGCGATTAATAAAGGCATAAGAAGGAGATGAATAAAGGCGAGCTTAATCCCGGCATAGCCGATAATCGAATAAGTCCATAATGCTGCCAGAATATTTCCCACGATAGGGAAAACGACTCCCCTGAAGGACCTGAAATTAAGAAAATAGATAAAACAAATTACCAGAATAATCAAAGGCATCTGCTGTGCAAGATCTTTAAGACCGGAATTATCCACTTCCCTGGAGAGAACATCCCCGCCGAACAAATAAACTTTGTAACGGGGGTCTTTATAACGGGTGATCACTTTTTCAATATGATTGATAAAGTCCGTGGACCTGGTCTGTGTTTCTTCGATAGCAAAGGATATATTCCAGGCTATCGGTATACCCCCGGCGTTTCTCACTTTGGAATATATATTTGTTTCAAACATTTCATTACTTTCCACCTCCCTGCGAAGAGATGCCAAATCTTCTTCGGTGGAAGGAATCAGAGGCGACCCGTCGGGATCTTCCGCTATAAGTGAATAGGATTTAATCTCATCATCTACCCCGGTAACATCCTCCACATTAATAATGGAAAGGCAGTCTTCTACTCCTTCTATATTTTCAAGTGCTTTGTGTAATGTGTAGACGTAATGAAGAGCATCATATGAATAGATGTTATCCCCTTCCACCGAAACAAAAAGAGTCGATCGGTTTCTTCCGAATACTTCATCAACATATTCACTTTCTACATTAAATTTACTTAAGTCACCGAGATAGCCTTTATTGGAATTGTCCTGAACCAATCCCCCGACATTTTTCAATATTTCAATATTCTGCAAAAAGGGGATCGATTTAAATCCGATTAATCCGGGGACAAATAAAAGACTCACAACGAGAATTATTATTACCGTCGTAACCGGTCTTTTTGTAGAAGACATTATGATTTTATCAAATCTGCGCAAACTTTTGCTCCTTGACCTGCTTAATAGTTTATATGAAAGAAAACACCGAAGAGTGTATCTTCATTCATTATTTTAAAATTATCCGAGGTTGCATCGGTCTCTTCCGTTATATAAAAATAATACAATGCAAAATCAATGGTAAATCCATTTAGAAAATCACACTCGATATAATTAATAGAAGTAATCTCATGACCGCTAAAATCATAACGGATCCCCGGCATAAAAATTATCTCCAGACGGGGAAGGACAAGGGTATACCGTAAGGCGCCGAAAAGTGTGTCCCCGTTAAGGGTCTCTTCCATAACATCCGGAATTTTTTCCAATAAAAAGTAATCATTGTATTCACAGATTAAACGGATATCCGGAATGATTTCCCAATCACATCCCGTACTGATTTCAATACTCGTTGTCTCTGTCTGTTTCATATCGATGATATCACCCGGGGGATCGGGATAATGTGTTGTCTTATAGTACATTACAGGGTCTGAAAAATTTAGAACAGCCTCGGAATTTATCATAAGACCAAAGAGATCAATAGACGCAGATGCTCCTGCTTTATCTACCAGGGTATATTCTCTCTTTATCATAATATCCAGGTCAGATGGTAACGCAAGTGCAGTGGTTGTTGTATAAAACATCCGTTTATCAAACCCGTGAAAATATGACAGATAAATATCCGTGGAATTCAATGTTATCCCCAGCCGGGCAGCAATCTCAACATTTGAAATTTCAAGAGGGGGTGGTGTATCAACAAGAGAAAGAGTGACATGAGAGGGAAAGGTAAATAAAGAGAGGGCCTCTGAAAGAGGAGAAGATTGATTATGGAAGAAGGATGGGGGGCTCACCATCAGTTCCAGACTGAATATATTGTAATAAAAAAAAACATAGAGTCCGGCTGCTCCATCGGTTCCCGGATCCTCTATGGCAAAGGGGGAATAATCAATAACCATATCAAGGTCATGGGGATTAAAATCGAATACATCCAGGTCAAAATAAAAAGCAGCGGGAGTAAAAAAATAATTTGTCAATTTAAAAACATTCATCAAAGACCAGTCAAGAGCCATATACCCGGCTTTTATAGTAGAAAAATTATAATGATAGCTGAAAAACAATTCATCGACAGTAAACCTGCAAGCCTCCGTTGACGCATCCGGATCGATACCAAGCTGAAAACTCCCGGTTACAGAACTATCTCCAAAGGAATAATTGATATGGGTAATATCCGTCACACGGTTTAAGACAAAAACAGGGTCCTTTTCCGGTTCGATCTTTATGAGGGGGAAATATCCTGCTTCTCCTGATATGGAAAAATTCCGGTTCAATCCGGGAGATGTTTTTTCCGGTCCGGAAGGTAATGAAATGTCTTCTTCCGGTTCGGGAGAAGACGGATCTTCATCTGTCGTTGCGGACTCCGGGGTTTCTTCATTTTGTCCGAAGGGATCACCAAAAGCATCGCTTTCGTTATTTTCCAGAGTGAAAAGAGGTGCTGAAGATAAAAGTACGGATATAACGAGTAACAGATAGATGGTTATTTTTTTCATTCTTTTCATTCCCCGGTCTTAGAGAGATTCTTTTCTGAATAAACTTTCATCTATTTGTGCGTTCCCATCAATCTTAATGTTACTCATTTCCATAATTGTATACTGCTGTTGTCCTTCGTTTATTGATTCAGTGGTGGGATCGTCGATCAGACTCACTCCTGTTTTTACCGCAATAGTATATTTTTCTTTGCCCGAAGAAAATGCAGCTATTTTTAATATGCGTATGGTTTTATGGGGATTATCATTAATATCCCAGAGATCAATCCGGACAGTGAAGAGGTCCGATTTCCTCAGATAAATTTCCCCTTTGGAATATACCGATTCTTCCCCTTTCACTTTTCTTTTCATGACTTTATAGCACTCCGTATCTTTGCCCTCTACCTTTAAAACCGTATCACCCAAATAGTTATATTCATAATCATCAATATCTTCCGATTCCATATCTTCATAGGTAAAGTGGGAATTCTGAACATACCCCTGTTTTCCTTTCCCGCTGATCCGCTTCGGTGCCCCTGTTGAGAGCTTAATCCACATATCATCATCTTTCTTTGTATACGAATGAGTTAAAATTTTTAACTGACCCGGATATGTGGAAACGGAGAGTCGTTTTACCTCGTTCTCATTATATTTCTTTTGATAATTTTTGGATTTTTTAATAATCGGATTATCCGGATTTCCTTTTATGATAAGCATGGAAACCTCATATTCCATCTGAAGGGGTGAGGTTGATGCTTTATCCGATTCCTCGATTATTTTTTTTCCCTTTACCGAGGGATCATCCTGGTCATTAAAAATCAGGGCATGAAGCAGAGACGAACCTGAAAAAAGCAAGGTTATTGCAATGAATAATGATGTCAAAATATTAATTTTCATGTAATTTTCCTCCCATAATCAAAACTTTCAGAACTATAAATGTTCTCATAGTTTTGTACTAATAATATAGTATACACTTTTATAAAAATCAAGTGGTTTCAGAGTAAAAAATGAAATGATTTTTTTTAAGCAGTATCTGTTATTGCATTCTTTCATGTTCTATGCTATCATTCCCAATCCTTGTATAAAAACAAGAATTGGGGAATAAGAGTGAAACGCCGGCTCCCTGTAAGAATAAAATTTTGACCAGTGAGCAGAATTCTATAGAAGACTATTTGGATTGCGGGCGCAGCCCGGGTAATGATATAAGAATATAAACAAATGAAAGCGAATAAAGAAATACAAACAAAAATTCTGGAGGTTGCCAGAAAAAAATTTTTCACCCTTGGAATCAAAGGGGTGACAATGGATGAAATTGCAGCGGAATCCGGGATCGGAAAAGCAACTCTCTATGAAAATTTTTCAAGCAAAAACGATCTGGTAGAAGAATTGATCAAGGTAAAAGTGTATGAGATGGAAACCTATCTTAATACGATTACGGAAAAATTAAAAGAAGATGAAAATCTTGATTTAATAAATACCATCAGAATGCTCATCGATTTCGGTGATAAGGAACTCCGGGAGATGAAAGAACCTTTTTTAGCCGAAGTAAAAAAATTTTTTTTCCCGGCATCGGACAAACTCCGGTATTCTTCATTAATCAAATCAATTATTAAAGAAATTATCCATCGCGGGATAAAAGACAAAATAATCAGGTCCGATTGTAATATTAATGTTTTAATCGAGACTATTATTTTGATAGTAGAGGATATTATTACAAATCGGGAGGTTGCCCAAAAATACAATATCTCATCTTCAGAGGTAATGGACACAATTATGAAACTGATTATCGGGGGACTCCTTACTGAAGATACCCGTAGTAAATACTCAATTTAAAGCACCGATGGATTGATTGAAATTGCCGGAAGAGGAGCGGCTTTCTCATACTCACAGAAAACAAATTTCAGGTAATCTCACTATATTTCATGAAGGGCTTACAGCCGCCATGAATAATTATCAGAAAATCGGGTATGTAAATAAAACCGGAGACTTTGTTATTACTCTTCAATAAGATATTTTTGTTTTAGAGTCTTCCCTTTACCATATGTTTGTGCTATTATTACGATTATTGTCCATATGTTTAAAACAGAATTCACATACATTACGCAGGCTACGCCAGCAACCCAAATAATTAATTTATGACAAGGTTGCCGTTATGAAAATTCTTGATTTCTTGTGAACCTGCGTTTCGCTATTATTCCACAT
>JAFGRV010000004.1 GCA_016934975.1 Spirochaetales bacterium
GATGTTGAAACATTTCTCTTGAAATATATTCCGGTTTCATGGAAACAGGATAACAGATATTATTTTAAATTTGATGATATGACAATTCGGAAAGTAATACTTACCCCTTTGATGATGGATTTTGACGGAAGAGGGTATAAGGGCGACGAACAGTTGCATTTTAATCTGCCCCCCTATAAACCTATTGTCGAGCAGGTTGTCGATGTTTTTAACGGAATAAAAAGGTATAATAAAATAACCCGGTTTCAATTATTCGAAATTTATCCCTTTGTGGGAATAAATCCACAAAATTATGATTGTATCGATGATGATATCATCCCCATTCCACGGGAATTTCAATCTCTTAAAAAGGATGAAATATTCGACGAAATGAAACAATGTTTTATACCGGCGGAACAGGAATCGTGTATCGCAATTTTAATTAATAAAACCGGGATATACGCGAAAGCCCAATATCCTGTTGAAGATCAAAATAAAGAAGATGAATATATAATTATTGCAGTTGAAGAAATAAGCCAATCCGAGAAAGATACATTATCAAAGGCTATTGATCCTGATTATAAGAAAAACACTCACGTAAAGCACATAATAGAGAAATTATTAATGGAATCTGATAATAATAGTCTGCAAAAATTGCTTTATAAATATTTTGGTGATTATGATGCCCGGAAGGATTTGCATGAAGAATTCCGGAAAAAGTATAAACATAATTTTATAGAAGGTAATTATAACGGTGATATCCATCGGATAAGAAGTTATTTTTTTGCCGGGATTAAATTATATCCGGCACTGGGATTTGATCCATGGCCGGATGAATCGGATAATATCCGGGATATTATCCGGGCTAAAACCGGGGATAATCCCGGTCAAGATGATATAGAATACGGAAAAGACCGGGAAAAGGTGGAGTTTATTTATAGATTTTGTGCGGCAAAAAAAATACCCCTGACTGTTCATTGTCAGGATACGAGTTTCGGTACAATTGATAAAAAGAATGAAGATAGATTTACCGATCCGGGAAGGTGGGAAGAGGTCCTGGAGAAGTACCCTGATTTAAAGATTAATTTTGCCCACCTGGGATTACTGGAAAAAGAAAAAAAATATCCCCCGAATAAATGGGTCCGGAAAATCATCGAATATATGACCAGAAAAAAAGACGATAATCCGGCGGTCTTCCGCTACCCGAATATCTATGCTGATTTTGCATGCAAGGGGAGAAAAGAGGGGAACTATGATTTTTATCGGTATTTTGCATCTATGTTAAAAAATTATCGTGATAAACAGAATATAGATATAATTGATAGAATTTTATTCGGCTCGGATTTTCCTCTCCAGCTCTTTTTTCATACATCATACGAACATTATCTTTCTCTTTTTATGAGTAGCGGTTATTTTACTCAAAAGGAGAAAACTCTTTTCTTTAATCATAATCCGGCGCGATTTCTTTTTAATACACATAAAAACGATAAAGAGTTTTGACACCGGATTATAACAAACACGTTTATGTTTTATTAATGGTAAGGCAGCCATTTAACATTTTTTTCTATCAGGGAGAACCGATATCTCCGCCGCTATTTGTATTTTCACTGATACTTTGATAGCAAATCCCCAGGGGAGTGGTCATTCCGATACTGCTTAATGCCCATTGATTCCCATCCCTGTAATCCGCATCGAGATCTGTCAGATAGAGAGAGGCAGATCCGTCTGCTGCCGGCCAGGATAACTCTTCCGAATAGTGAATCGCGCATATAGTGTTTGTAAACAATTCATGATCACCGTTATAGGCATCGAAGCTGTTCCAGATGCCGATTTTATCTCCGGAGTTATTTAATCCCATGGTTCCCCAGTCAGTAACTGGTATTACATTAATACCATCTCGCCAGGCAGATTCGAATTCTACGGCAGAGATAAGATCATTGTTAAATAATATGCCTGTCCCATGAGACGGAATTATTCCCGATGTAATATTGGGACTTTTATGGGGGGTTTTATTCCCGTCATCCACAACCCAGCCCGATAGATCAATGAAAGAATCCGACCTATTATAGAGTTCAATCCATTCCCACTCAATATCGGGACTATCGGGATTATACATAATCTCGGTAATGATAATCCTTGAGTCACCCGGGATATCCGTGGGTGATGATGTTTCCTGTGGGGATTCTGCTGGTGTCGCAGTCGCTTCAATGACCGGCGCAGGGTATGGTGTTCCCTCCGGGGATTCTGCTGGTGTCGCAGTCGTTTCAATGACCGGTGAAGGGTATGGTGTTCCCCCGGGGAATTCCGTTGGTATTGGTTCCGGTGTCTGTTCAGATGTTGCCGCGGGGTCTGATGTTGCTTCGGGGTATTCCGTCGGTGCTCCAGTCGATTCAGCTTCCGGGGGAGGGTCTGTTGTTTGTTCCGGTATGATGGTTGGGGTTGCAGTTGATGTTAGACTTGTTAAGCCTGTGGGAACGGGTGTTCCGTTCATTATCAATTCCGGCGTGGGATACGTAGCAGCTTCCGGTTCTAAATCCGGTGACGTATCCATGCAGCTTAAAAGGAAAATAACGAGGATAAACAGAATTCCCATCAACCTTTTTGAATTTTTCATAATGTCTCCTTTGTTTTTTTTGAAATAACTGAATTTATATGTACTCA
>JAFGRV010000477.1 GCA_016934975.1 Spirochaetales bacterium
ATTATATGCTATTATTCCTGATATTCTTGTTTTTTTACAAGAATATCAGGAATAATAGCGAAACGCAGGTTCGCCTGAAATCAAAAATATTCATAACGGCAACCTCATAATAAATTAATTATTTGGGTTGCGAGCGCAGCCTGCGTCATACATAAACACATACAAATAAATAAAATTCTATGACATATTAACAAAAAAAATTATTAATGGTCAAGTATTTCCTGAAAAAAAACACGTTATATGAGCACTTCGCAAAGATCCGGTATCGGGCGAGGAGATTAATCTTCCAGGATATAAATTTCTACCCGCCGGTTTTTTCTCATATTTTCTTCCGTGTCATTCGGGGCGACCGGTTCGGCAGCACCCCTCCCTTCATAGAGAAAACGCTTTGCATCAATCCCCTTACTCACGAAATAATCGACAATTGCCTTTGCTCTCTTGACTGATAATTCATATTGTTCCCGTTCCGTGCCTGATTTCGCCGTGTGACCCACAACGAGAAAAGTCCGGTTTTCAATTTTTTTAAGGGATTCCGTAAGACCATCGAGCCGGGTTTTTTCCTCCGGAAGTATTATTGCCTGGTTTGCGACAAAAAGAATATTATTGAGAGTCAGCTTCACTCCTTGTTCCGTCTCCGTGACATCAACATCTTCAAGATCATCCTTTTTCAGTTTTTCTTCGATATTCTCGACAATTTCTTCTTTATTCATTTTTTCAATCATATTAAATAATGTTATGGTTGATCCTTTTATCGTTACGGTTGTCCCGTCCGAAAACTCATAGACTTCACCACCAAGATTTTCTATTATCTGATCCTGCATGGAGACTATTTTCGAATTCTCCGAATCGAATTTGATACTTACTTTATGTCCTGCATTTTTAATCGCTTTGAGCCTCGGATCACCCTTCGGATCGTCTCCCTCTTTGTAACGAAGAGCATATTGCGCAGTAATAAGCTGATAATGACCACCCTCATATTTTTTTTCTCCTTCGTACACATACTCGCAGTAAAAATTAATCCGTGTATACACTCCATCGTTAAAGGGCTCGACATACCGGGTGCCATATGCCCTCCATGAGTCCCCGGGTTTTAGTTTTTTATCCGGAAATACGGGGAAATTGCGGGTCATGGGATAATAGCTGTCTTTTTCCATGATGTACGTACCCTCGGGAGTAATAGTAAAATGGGTTGGAATCACTTTATCGATCTGATTCGCGATCAGGCGTGAATCCCGGGTTGTTTCTTCGAAAACGTAAAAATTTCCGTTCACGGAAAATCCGCCCTTTTTCCCGGGAAGAACATCCATAATACCCCTGACCTGCCGGGAAATAAAACCGATGTATTTTCCGTTCTTTCTTTTGCGGAAATCTGAAATTTCGGTGATTTTATATTTTTCACCGGCCTGATAGTTTATTTGAAATACATCTTCGGCAAAAGGGGAAAACATAATAAAAAATGTGAGAATGAGCACCCAAACCGATTTCTTCATAAATTTTGCTCCTCTCCCGTAGAGTATACTCCGGTTCCTGAAATTTATCAAACTCATAGATCACACCACAAGTCTTCCCTTTTTTTCAGCGATGGAGATTACCGCCTCTGTGCCGGAAGTAAAAGAGATAAAATCCTGCTGAATTCCGTCACTGAAAATAACGCCATAATCGGGCATAAGTGATGAAATAATTAATGGTTTTTCTTTTGTCACTTTTCCGAATACGATGTTTGTGCTGCTGGTAATACTGGGAAAGGGTTCCCGTACGGAAAAATACAGATAATCCGCATCCCAGGTCATTTTTTCCAGGGGTTGGTTTCTTTTATTTGATGTTAAGCTTGTTCGTGTGCCTGTGTGAGAGAGCTCATCTACTATTTTCGTAGCACCTGTTATAATACTTTTTAACCATGCCGTGGAACCCAATCCGGTTGATATAATGATTCCGCTGGAAGAATGCTTTTCATTCGTGTCTCCATAGGTAATCGAATACCGGGCCGATACATGAGTCTGAGCCCCGACAAAGAGGTCGTTCACACCATAGAGACATTCTCCGTTTTGCAGGGTTGCCTTGGCCATGGAGACCTCTTTCATTGTGCGTTTATTTTCAAAAAAAGAAATAAATGTTTCATAGAGATTCGAACTCGTGAAGGGTAGAAGGATACCGTCCCAGCGATGGGGATCGGGATTTACCCCGAAACATGGCTGACCATCCAGGTATTTGAGGGTATTTGCCACAAGTCCGTCCCGTCCCAGAGCAACGATGATATCATCTTTCCCGAATAGAAAATTCGGAAGAAATTCTCTTTGCACCACATGGAGTCTCCCGATTCTGCTGATGACAGTCATGGTCGTATCGAAAGCAGCGTGATATGTGTCATGCTCTGCAATATAATCATTAAAATCAGCGCCCAGGTGTTCGACATAAAATTTTGCCTGATCCACCGAATTGAATCTTTTAAGAAGATATTCAAGTCGTGTCATACCGGTGACAAGAATAATTTTATTTTCTGTAAGGCGTTCCATTTATTTTACGTCTTTATCGAGTAATTCCTTTAAAAGGTCCGGAGAAATATTGAGTTGTCCGATCTTTTCCGCTTTTTTAGCAATATCTTCAAAAGCCAGGGCTATGAGTTTATTGGGTTCCATTCCTAATGTGGTAAGGGCGTTAAGGGTTGTGGGATTCATCTGATTCAGGACTTTCATAATCACATTCAGACCATAGGCTTTAGTATCAGCTTCCAGCCGTGCATTTTCCACGGCGTTTTCCACAAGATTTTTTCTTTTTTTCTCCAGTTGGATGTTGAAGTCCATATTCTCATCTTTTATCTCCTGTTTTTTCTGTTGGACGAGCATTTCCGCTTCAAGCTGTTTCTCCTTAATCTGTTTTTTCTTATTCTCTACCGCGATTTCCGTGTTCAGTTCGTTCTCTTTTATCTTCCGCTCCTGCTCTACCGATGAATTTCTTCTCGTATAAATTGCATCATCAGCTTCCTGTAAGATTTTTTCCCTTGTTTCAGCTTCCAAAGCCCGCTGTGTTTCCGGGGTCGGATTGATGGCAAGTATGGAAAGCCCCAGAAGTTCTATGCCGAGGGATGTGATTTCTTTGTTATTTTTCATTTCCTCGAGGGTTTGTTTTGTCAGGAGTTCGCTTGCCTTTAATGCTTCACGTAAGGGGAGGGCCATGATTTCTTTTTTCATACTTACCCTGACAATATTGATGACACGCTGGGGGAGTTTTTCAGGATCATCCGACAAATAATTTGTTCCGCTATTTCCTAGGGTAAAGTTAAGAAGGCTCGCTATTTTTACGGGATCGGATATCCTGTAGGTCAGTTCTCCCTGGATTGTAAGATGTTGAAAGTCCGAGGATACTTCTTCAAAAATAAACGGGGCTTCCCGGCTTCCTGAAGGAACTGCTACCAGGGATGTTGTGGGGGCATAATAATAAAAGGCCAGACCCGCACCTTTTTTTACAATTTTCCCCTTTTTGTATTTCAGAACATACGTTGTCGGATAAAATTTAATAAACCGGATACCAAACATAGCAATTTCTCCTTACACGTTCTTTATCACCCAATTTTAAATATATCAACCTGCCTTTTATGATGATTGTTTCATGGACATAAACAACTCGACAATTTTCGGTTCAAATGCTTTTCCTGATTCCTCTTGTATGATTGAAAGGGCTTGTTCTTCACTCAGGGCTTTCCTGTATGGTCGTGGGCTTATGAGTGCGTAAAAAACATCGACTAATCCGACGATTCGTGCCTCCAGAGGAATATTATCTTCTTTTAGTTTATAGATATATCCGTTTCCGTTCCAGTGTTCATGATGATACATAGCGATGTTTTTTGCCATACTGTCTACATCCGGAGCATCGAGTAAGTGGCCGCCAATGAGCACATGCTGTCTCATTATGGATCGCTCATCTTCGGTAAATTTTCCGTTTTTATCGAGCAATCCCCCGGGGAGGCCTGTTTCTCCCACATCATTAAATGCAGAAAAAATGCGGATTCGCCGGACAAACTCTTTCGGACAACCGTACATTTCAGCGAGATTAGCCGAATACTCGCCGATTTGGGAAAATTGGGGTTCACTGACAGGCAGCTCTTCCGGTTCTTCCGTTTGCGGAGATTTCCCCATCTGTTTGGACATTTTATCGATTGTTTTTGTTTTTTTATCAACCAATTCCTTGAGTTCCGACTCTCGCTGTAGCAGAATTTTTTGCTTGCGCTTTAACTCGTCGTGCAATGTCTTAATCTTCAGGTGCGTGTTCACCCGGGCGAGCAATTCCTGTTTGTGAAATGGTTTCGAGATATAATCGACCCCGCCTGCTTCAAAGGCTTTTACTTTATTTTCTGCTGTTGTCAGAGCAGTAATAAAAATAATCGGAATATCCTGAGTCGCGTCTCTTCCTTTTAGAATCTGGGCAATATGAAATCCATTGATTTTAGGCATAAGGATATCGAGAAGGATAAGATCAGGGGGATTATCCTCAATACTATCAAACCTGTTAATAATATCATGCCCACTTTTCGCGGTAATTACTTCATAATCAGTATTGTCACTGATTATTGATGCGAGGAGTTTTCTGTTTTCTAAAACATCATCAACAATTAAAATTTTATACATTGGCTTCTTCCATTTCTACAATTAATTTTCTTAAAATTTCATCATCGTAATTTTTGATAACAAAGTTTATTTTTTCCAGATAATATGACATATATTCATCCGGGACAATCTTTTTTAGTTCTTCTGCTAATCTTTGTATCTCCTGTGGATTAAAGATTTCATAGCTCTTTTTCATCTGTCCGAGGATTTTCCTGAGGGCCATTCTTTTTTGCTGATCAAGTTTAAAGTCTAAAGCTAAGGGTTTTTTTATGCTTGCATGTTGTACGGTATCTGTCGAGGCTTTTTCCGTTATATTATGCTTTTTTAACAGTAAGGGAATCACTTTATCGAAAAAGTCTTTTTTATTTACCGGTTTCGATAAATATCCATTACACCCTGCTTCAAGATAGAGAGCAAGATTACTTTCCTGTGTATATCCGGTCACTGCGATAACATCAAGCTCATTAAATTTTGAACGCGTCCGTATATATTTAATAACTTCAAGCCCACTCATTTTCGGCATCTTAATGTCCAGGAGGAGAAGATCGAACCTGTCAGCCTTATTTTTAATACTTTCCGTAATCTTTTCTATAACAGCTTCTCCGTCACCGGCAATATCATATTGTACACCCATGACATAGAGCAATTCGGCAAAATAATCCTGGGTTAATCTGTCATCCTCCGCTATAAGTACTTTATATGGTAATTTCAAATTTTTCAAACTTTTCAGGTATTTTTTTGAGCTGTATTTTTTGATATCTTCCGGTAAAGCGCTTTTTCTGTCGATATAATCCTCGGATTTTAATTCCGGTAAAGGAAGGGTGACAGTAAATGTACTCCCCTGTCCTACCGTACTTTTTACAGATATCGTTCCACCCATAAGATCAATAAGCTTTTTTGCAATCGTAAGACCAAGACCTGTGCCCCCATATTCCCGTGTGTAAATTGAATCCACCTGCTTAAAGGCAGAGAAAATAAAAGAGCATTGTTCTTCGGGTATCCCGATTCCCGTATCGATAACCTTTATTTCGAGGTTTTTATTTTTCCACGAGCAGTTGAGTGTCACACTTCCTTCCTGGGTGAATTTAATCGCATTACTTACAAGATTTATAACAATTTGCTGAAGCCTTCTCTCATCACCCTGAACAAAAAGAGGAACCCGGGGATGGAGATGAATTGTAAAGGCGAGATGTTTTTCCTTTGCTTTTATTGTGAAAATATCCTGAATAGAAGCAAAGAATTCTTTTAAAGAGAAATCCGTCGATTCCAGATATACTTCCCCTGCCTCAATCCGTGAGAAATCCAATAATTCGTTAATGAGGTCAAGGAGGATATTACCGGCATGGAGGATTATGTCAAGTTTATTTAGTTTTTGCAGATCCTTTTCATCATCTTTTAATAAATTTGTATAACCGATAATTGAATTCATCGGTGTCCGGATTTCATGAGAAATATTGGCTAAAAACTCACTTTTATGTTTATTTGCTTTTTCCGCGTCATTTTTTGCTTGTATAAGCTCCAATTCAATTATTTTTGCCTTGTGAGAAGTGTCTACAAGTTTGCCGATGAGCATGCCTATGACGATTATGAGGCTGTAGATCAAGGTGACCGGATAATCCTTATCAAATGAAAAGGGTATTGAAAATAATTTCCCCATGCCTGTAAAGTATATAATGAGGGCGATTCCTAAGAATAAGGGAGACCATAAGCCGAAAAACCATCCTGTGCACCAGACCGGTAGTGCACTCAATAAAAAGACCCAGGGTTCTTTAATAAAGAAAAGCAGGAATGATTGAAGAATAAAGTATAAAATCAGTATAATAATATAAATGAACCGTCTTTTTTTCGGATTTTTAGCACTGAGATAGTTACCCCACAAGAATGTGTCTTTTATGAGAGTGATAGAAACCTCCCCTGGCTCATATTCACATGTGTTTATGTACCAGTAACGTTATAGCAGAATACCCTTTCCTATTCAATATCTATAATAATTTTGTTACAAATAGGATATCATTAATCTATGCTCATATTATATGTATAAATTTGCGTTTATGCAATTAATATATACCCGGTGTTCATATAAAAATACTAACGGCGACATCGCCAAACCTCTTTTTCATAAACTTTAGTACCTATATAATGACATGGATTGAATTATTTTTTTCAGGTTTCGATTTTTTTATCAGGTTCTCTATTAATTCTTTTTATATGGAGATCGAGTTGCGGGAATGGTATTTCTATGTGATGTTCTTTGAATTTTTTCCAGATTTGCATATTTGTCCAGGCAATTGATACCTGCTTATTCTCTGCAAGTCGTATCCATGTCCTGAGTTCTATTTCTATCCCGTTATCCTGAAACTGCAATACTCGTACTTCCGGGACCGGTCTGGACAAAGCATAAGGATTATTATCGGCAATTTTTAATAATATCTCCTGTACGTATTCCAGGTCCGAAGAATAGGATACCTGGACGTTGTTCAGTACAATGATTTTCGGATTCTTGTATGAGAAGTTATGTATATTATTACCTATAAGTTTTTCGTTGGGAATAAAGATAGTCTCATTCGTCAAGGTATCGACAATTGTTGAGAGCATCCGGATAGTAGCTACTGTTCCCTCGATCCCATTTATTATGATACGGTCTCCTGCTTTAATTGGCCTTTCAAAGAAGATCACTAATCCGGAAAAAAAGTTTGATACCACACCCTGCAATCCAAATCCGATACCAATACCGAGTACACCGAAAAGCACTGTGAGGGAGGATAGGTCAATCCCGATTATTGATAAACCAAGGAGAACGCAAATGCTCAGAATCCCATAACGCATAAGACTCGAAATCGAGAATTTGGTTGATGCATCTATGGAAATCTGTTTTAAAAGTGATGTATCAATGAGTTTTTTTGCTTTTTTGGATATAAGTGATGATAATATGAATACCGGAACCATTAATATCAATGTAATAACCGATACCTGTGTAGCACCGGTTATAAAAAAGGGTGTCGAAAGAACCTTCCAGATGCCGGCAATATATTTTGCGATCTCTTCCCCAAGAAAATTAATAATAATAAATAAAATTCCGGAAAAAAGAATTCCTCTTAAAATGCGTTTAATAATTAATCCCGCACGGTTTTTTGTATCTACATTGATTTTTAAGGGTTTTAAAATAAAATCTTTCACCAGAAAGGACAGAAGTTTGTAGATGACATATAATCCGATTATTGGTAATACCAGCTTA
>JAFGRV010000478.1 GCA_016934975.1 Spirochaetales bacterium
GAATAGAAAATATGAGCAATTCAATACTTTATCTTGATTTAGGATTCAGAATATATCTGGATAAACTGGAAAAAGGGAATAAAAATTATAAGGATGGGAGTATTGTTCAGGTTAAAGAAAATAAAAATGACTACAGTTTTAACAGTATAAATGAAGACCACAACAGTAAACTCTATACATACAAAGGATTTATTAAGGAAATTGTGGACGGCGATACATTATGGGTTATTCTTGAGCTTGGGTTTAATACCTGGACAACTAAGAAGGTACGATTACGGGGAATTAATGCAATGCCGGTTGAAACACCACCAGGTAAAAAAGTGAAAAAGTTCATATGTGACCAATTAAATCCATGTAGCTTTGTTATTGTAAAGACTTATTGGCGGGATAAATATAACCGGTATTTGGCGGATATTTTTTATAATAAAAATGAGCCGGATGCGAATGTGGTTGCGGAGAGAGGGACGTTTTTGAACCAGTTGTTGTTGGATAAGGGGCTTGTGAGGAAATATGGGTTGTGACAGGTGATGGGATAGGGGTTGGGGTTTTATATCCGGAATACCCAAAATGGTGAATATTCTTCATTATATATAGTTACAAGCCTGTTTTTACCTGGTAAAAAACGAATTATTTTCAACAATTGTCGTACAAACTTACGCGGTGTTAGCCGTGTCTCCGAATCCTCGGATCTCCATTGAGCAAATAATTTTTTTAATTCCTGAATAACCCTATTTTTATAAATTTCCACTAACCCTAAGAAAAAATTCACCAAAAGACGAACCACCATCGCAATACTGTAAAAATTCAAATCCTGGTGCAACAGCTTAAGCTCTCGATACATTTTATCCGGCATATACACATGAACATTTTCCCTCACTTCTTTAGGATCATCACATACAGCTCTATACCTGCCAAACCTTTGTTTCCCCCATTTATGTTCCTTCCCTAACACAGGGGTCAATAATTGTAATATCCGGATTATTTTTCCGGATAAACCTCTTGATTTTTTGAATAAATCAAGGTTATTTATTTTTTTTTTCATCTCCCTATCTATAACAAAATGAAAATCATGAATATTCGATAATGACATATTATCCTCCTTATATTTTTTAATGCAAAACTTTCTATTATAACTGTCATTTATAAAGACAAGTAATCCTTACTATTAATAACTACACAAAGTATTCTGTTGCTTTCATTTTTTTGATTTTTTTTTAAAAATTTGGTTTCAATCATGCTAAATCATAAATATATTGAAATAAAAATATACGCCGAACAAACCACACCTCTCTTCCAAAAATCCGTTTAAAATCCGTTTAATTGTAAGATAATATCTGTAGTAAAAAATTCTTCTTTTCTTACTTTAAACACTAAACCACATGCAAATCCAAAATATCCGGTGTGAAAATACCTTTTTCACAAGCTCAATCCCGGCCGCTGGGTATGAAAAACAGATCATAAGGATCTAATGAAAACTGAAAGCCCTTGACCTTTTTCCCTTTACCGGGTATGAAATCAATAGGCAATAACCTATCTTATAAAGGCAGATAATAAAGCAGACTGATGTGATAAACGATAAAAAATTTTCTATCCGACATATTTCAATTGATGATCTTGACAGTAACAGGGAATTATTCCAGACAGGTTTCTGGGGCCGTTTTAAAGCACAATTCGGCTGGGTCCCGGTTCCTTTAAAGATCGGGTACGAAGATATTGAATCGAACCTTCTTGTATTGATGCGGAGTCTCAGGTTCGGGCTGCATATCGGGTATATCCCCATGGGTCCGGATATCCCCGAACCCAAGACAGGGAAAGAAGAATTTCTTATTCACCTCGCTCACGCGGTCAAAGAGTACCTTCCCTCACGGATTACCTTTTTACGCTTCGATCTCCCCTGGGGAAGGCAAGGGGAGGGGATCGCACCCGGGCCTTTACAACAAAACAAAAAACTCATCAAAGCCCCGACGGATATCCAGCCGCCCCATACGGTGATTCTCCGGATCGATAAGCCGGAGGATGAAATTCTCGGGGGGATGAAACACAAAACACGCTATAACATCCGGCTCTCTGCAAAAAAGGGAGTTATTGTGAAAGAAGAGTCCCCGGAGAAATTAACAGCATGGTATGAGCTTTATAAAGAAACAGCGGCCCGGGACCGGATCGCCCTTCATTCTTATCAATACTACCGGGCATTATTCGATCTTGCCGCGGAAAATTCTGCTCACCATATATCAATCAAACTTCTTTCTGCCGGGGTGGACGGCCGGTTCGTGGCGGGGATCGTCGTTGCGATAAAAGGTGATATGGCATGGTATTTGTACGGCGCTTCTTCCAATGAAAAGCGGAATTACATGCCCAATTACGGATTGCAGTGGGAAGCGATCCGGATCGCCCGGAATGCGGGGTGCAAATATTATGACTTTTTCGGCATTCCCCCGGCAGATGATCCCGATCATCCGATGCATGGATTATATCGCTTTAAAACCGGTTTCGGGGGTGATTTTTTTACCAGGTACGGCTGCTATGATGTGATCCTCCGGCCTTTCTATTATTCGGGGTATTCCCTGGCTGAAAAAGGGAGGACCTTTTATTTCAAGAAGATTAAGAAGATGACCGGGTGAACTATTTTTTCCAGGGATAAAAGACATAATCCCGGAATTCTTCATTCGGGTTTTTATCAGCATAGGGATGTTTGCCGTTGGCGCCGCCATGGCAGTTTACGCACATATCCGATTTGAATTGTATTTCTTCTTTCGAATCAAGGGGTTTTACGACCCAGACCCATCCGCCCTGGGCGTTTGGATGATTTGGTTTTTTTATCATGACTGTGAGCATCATCGGTACATCACCTTCCTTTAACTGGAGGGTCGGATATATTTCCTTTATAATAATTGTCCCTTCCGGGTAATTATAGTGTTGTTTATTGTCCTCGTCTCTAGTGACTTGTACATTCTCACCTGTGGGATTGATATATGGGATCCTGTAGTGTGATTCATGTCCGGGAACAAAATAATTCAATTCCGTGTTTGTGAGCTTTTTCCAGGTGGAATAATCATCGGGAATGAGTTTTTCTTCTTTTGCTTTCATGCACGAGAAAGAGAAAAGGAGGAGAATGATGGAAATAAAAAAAATGAGCTTTGTCATATGGCTTCTCCCTTTAGACTGTTGAGTAAATAGACCAGATTATAGTCTTTTTTACCTTTTACTCTCACTTTATATGGTCCTTCCACAATCACATGAGCTTTCACCGCTTCATACACCGACCGGGCAATAATTATTTGGCCCGGTTTGGCGACCCCGCAAAGACGGGATGCCAGGTTGACATTATCCCCGATAACCGTATAATCTGCCCGTTTTTCCGAACCGATCATTCCGAGGATAACCTCCCCGGTATTTATCCCGATTCCCACTTTTAACCCGTTATAGAGTTTATCACTATTGTTTTGCAGCTCTTTTTGAATTTCCAGGGCAGATTTACATGCCGAGAGTTCGGGATCATTCTGGGTATAGAGTGCGACAATTTCATCTCCCACATATTTATCAATATCCCCGTTATTTTTTTGTATAATTTCCGTCTGAAAGCTTAATATTTTATTTAAATATTCCACAACGTCTTCGGGTACATGCTGTTCGGAAAAAGATGTAAAACTCCGTATATCGCTAAAAAGGATCGTGAGGGGGACTTTTTTGCCCACTTTCCCGTCTTTTAATGACTGGATCGTGGAAGCCGAGACATATTTTGATAATTCATATCGTTCCCGTAATCCTTCCACCATGGTGTTTACCGTATTTCCTAAAACACCGATTTCATCATTGTTTTTTATCTCTGCCCGCTGTGAAAAAACACCGGTAGTAACGGCACTGCACACATTCCCGATAATTTTGACCGGTTTAATAATGGTATTTCTTAAAAATTGTGTCAGAATAATTGTGAGGAGAGCGATAAGAAGCAGAACTCCCCCGATAGAAATCAGGATAAAGTAAAACTGGCTGTTTATTTCATCGGTGATTTTATTCCTGATATCGATAACTCCTCTATAGGTGTGGTCGGAACCGTGACATCTGAAACAGACGGGAATATTCTGAAGGGGCTGATATATCCGGAAAAAGGTATCACCCTTTGCGTCTTTCCGGATAAAGGTATTCGGGATATCAAAAGGATTCGGGGTCTGGGCTTTTTGAAAATACTCGGTAACCGGTTTTTCATCATCCGTAAGACGCTCCGTACCTAACGCGAACTTATTAAAATTGATGTGGGCATTGACGGTCTTGATGGTGGTATCATCTGAAAATGCAAGTTCACCGTCTGCCCGATAGAGTCTTACCTGATAATCCGGGTTTATGAGGTTTGTTTTCTTAAAATAACCGATCGCTAAGTCCGCGTTCCCGGGGATCATAAGGGTTTCGATGGTATTATAGAGGATATCCGCCTGTTGGGTAATATTCTCCCCAATCGAATTATTGAGTTTGGAAATATGGTATTGGAGAAAATAATAGACCGCAACACCGATTCCGAGAATAAGAGAAATAATAATAATGAAATTTACTTTTGTTGTTATTGGCGTCAGCCTTTTTTTTCCGGTTTTCACGCTTTACATAATAAAGGGGAAAAGTAATTTTGGCAAGGAAAAATTGATGGTTTTTCCGGTCTTTCCGGGAATACAACGTGGTGGTCTGCTATCGGATTCGGGGCTATGGGAATGAATAGATCGCATCTCATAATGGTATACGCAACTAAAAAAGGATTGAACAGACCTGCCCCAAACACAGTCACCAGGCTGCGGATAAAAAAGAGTTCCGCGGTAAAGCTCACAAATAAGCAGACCGCAAAAACAGATTATTCAGCATCATGATCAGGATATTTATCTTTTATTGCCCGGATATATTTAATCCCCTCAAAAAAAACTTCAACAAGCTCGGGATCGAATTTTTTTCCGGAAAGTTCTTTAATACTGAAGAGTACATGGTCCTCTGTCCAGGCTTCTTTATACACACGCCGGCAGCTTAATGCGTCATACACGTCTGCCAGAGCAACAACCCTGCCCATGATCGGGATTTCTTCCCCTTTTAATGGCCGGGGATTACCGTTTTCGTCTTTTTCTAATGGTGCACCCGATGTAATATCAATTTTTCCCGGATAGCCTGTGCCATCCCAATTTTCATGGTGAGTAAGGGCGACCTGGCGGGCAACATCATCAAAATCGGATTGGGCATGCTGAAACAATTGAGCTCCCATATAGGTGTGCTGTTTCATGATTGTGTATTCCTCGGGAGTAAACTTGTCCGGTTTTTTTAAGATAATATCAGAGATCGCTACTTTTCCCACATCATGGAGCATGGCAGCCATACGAAGAATATCCCTGTTTTTATCAATCTCGGATTTTGAGATATTTTTACGGTGAGCCCAGCGCTCATATATTTCCACTGCATATGAAGCGACCCGGTTAACATGGGGACCTGTTTCCTTCGGGTCACGGAGTTCCGCCATACTAATCATCCGGAGAAGCAGGGCACGGGTCAATTGGGCCCGCTGAAGCACCATACTCGCGATATTGGAAAAATGAAGCACCAGGGGTTCTGTTTTTGCATCAAAAGCAGTAATCCCATTGTGTTTATCTTTTGCATTAATAATCTGGAGAACCCCGATTATCTCATTCCTGTTTGTCTTTAATGGTACGGTAAGAGTGGAAATAGTTTTGTAGTTGCTTTTTTTGTCATAACTCGGATCAAAATGATATGGAGTATCTTCGGGAATCGCGTACATATCTTTTATATTCAATATTTCTCCGGTTTTTGCGACATAGCCGGAGATAGACTTTTTATTAATTTTTACTTTAAAAGATTTGTACGGAAGTTTATCGTCCCGGGGAAGTTTTTTAATCAAGGTATCATTCTGTGCGTGATTAAAATGGAGATAGTCGCCTTCCCGTATATATATCGTTCCTGCGTCCGCATTCGCAAACACCCGTGCTTCGTATAAAATTTTTTCCAGGAGTA
>JAFGRV010000479.1 GCA_016934975.1 Spirochaetales bacterium
GATGGTCCGTGACCACTGTATACCACACAGGCATCCGGCAAAGTGAACAGCTTCTCCCGGATACCGGAAAGCAGAGTTTCCATGTTTCCACCTGGCAGGTCTGCCCGGCCGATACTCCCGGCAAAAAGTACATCCCCGGCAATGACAAACTCCGGTTCCCGGCTATAAAAGCAGATACTCCCGGGAGAATGTCCCGGAATATGAAGGTTTTCCAGGGAAGATTTTCCCCACGTTACAGGTTCTCCTTCTTCTAAAAAACCTGTCAGAATCGGGGGAGGATCCATATTTATTCCAAACATCTGTTCGAACATCTTAAATTGCTCGATAAAAACGGTCTCATCTTTATGAGCCTCAAAGGAGATACCCGGATAAGATTGTTTTACAAAATGTGCACCAAAAATGTGGTCTATGTGGCAGTGGGTATACACTACTTTTACCGGATTCAGGTTGCCGGATGTGATATACTCTTTAAGCTCTATTTTTTCATTTTCACTGTAGCAGCCGGGATCTACAATGATACATTCTTTTGTTTCATCATAAAGGAGGTAAGTATTTTCCTGAAAATCACTAAATACAAATAGTTTTATCTGAATCATCCGATGTTCCTTTTTATTTTATATATATGTTTTGGCCGGACACATCCGCACCGGGACAATTGTAGTATAAAATGAGACATTGGAAAAGAAGTTTTAGCCAAACTCAAGGATATTCTTTTTTATTACATATAAAAATTTAAACCGTTGTTTTTAGGAAATTTATCATCGGTGTTGACAACGACAGGATTTTTATAAAATAATAAGTGATTCTCATCCCCCCGGCTCCCGCACAATATACACTAAAGGTATTCTCTTTTCCCAAATGATTATAAATATATGACTTAATACTCACTGCATCGTTTGTATTATGCATACGAAACAAAAACCATTTGCCATTTTACCTTCACCGAAAATTCAAAGCCGTTCCGGGAAGTGCGATTGTTTCCGTTGGCGGAACTCATCATGTCCGGAACCCCGGTTATATTGCATTTATAATTACATTACAAACTGAAACTATTCCGCAAAAAATGTTATTCCATCAAGGGAGGTAACAATCTGGCTTCCATTTCCCGTACCGGTGTCAACCAGGGTAACAGAACCATCATTATTAACATATATCAAACCCATATCATCATCACCCGGAGTAGAGGGCACGGCAAATGCCTGATTATATTCCGGACGGTAATTTTCAGGCAGCGTAAAAATGGCTTCATTTGCAGAATAACTATAATCCATGACTGTCCCTTTCAGATGAACAAACCCAAATGAATCCTTGCCAAATCCACAGTCTTCATCATCAGCAATTAATGTTGTGTTATACCAGCCGTTCTCAAAAGCAGGTTCTCCGTCGGCTCCGACTTCATGCCACACAAACTCTTCTTCCGGGGCCGGGCATCCGGTTACAATGCCCATTGCTGCCAGGCATACTAAAATACACATAGCCCGGGATGATACAGATAAAAATTTTTTCATAGTTTTCTCCTTTTTATTAGAAAATGCTAATGCCGACATTATATCAGAGTAAATGAAATTATACAAATAGAAGAAAATGATTATTTAAATTTAGAACCCGGGGATTGCAATAAAACACTAAAATGGATTATTGTAATATATACTACAACTTTTAAATAGAAAGGAACAACGACACAATGAATTTTGAACACAACAATCTCAGGCCGGATTACTTTAAAGAAAACTGGGAAGGAAAATGGAAAGTTTTTTCATGGCTGGAATTTGTGTGTACCATACCACATGTCCTGTTCATGGTAACAACCATCAAGAAGAACGGATTACCAAATGCAGCATTTCAAAGCTGGTCGAGTTTTACGGGAGAAGGGAACAATTATTATATTATAATGTCCGGGGTAATGAAACATACACATACTTATGAAAATATTAAGCAAAATAAAGAATTCTGTATCAATTTTATAAATAAAAGCTTTCTTCCCCTATGCTGGAAAACAATTCATGAACACAATGTTGATGAGGACGAAATCTCCGCTGCAGGTTTTACACCGGAAGATTCCAGGGCAATAAAAGCACCAAGGATTAAGGAGAGTTTCTTAAAACTGGAGTGTACATATGAATGGGAAAAAGAACTTTGTCCCGGCAGCCATAATATCACAATGTGCGGAAAAGTGAAACACGTATCTGTTGATGAACAATTTGCAGAAGCTGATACAAAGGATAGATACGGAAAGGATAGTTTTATGTACAATCTTCACAGCCCAATCAATCCTTATACAGGTGAATATTTTAATAACGCTGTCGGTATTATTGAGTATTCCGGTGATATGTAATTTCGTACCTTTCTTCTTTTATTTACATACAAGTCTGTTTCTAAAAAACCCGATAAAATCGTAAATCCAGTCTTCTTTTTCCGGATATATCGGACAGATTTGAACCCCGGATTTTATAATCCGCTCAAAGGCATCGATCCGCCGGTTATTGATTGATGCGTATAATTTGTTTAAGTCCGTACCTTTGGTAATAAAATAACTTGAACCCTCAATATCGACTTCTGTTCCGAATACGGTGTTGGCAAGAATAGACCGGTAATCGGTGCATACGGGAAAAAAAATAAAATCGTTGGTCATGGCAAAACCTGATATTCGTTTCAAAGACTCTTTGGCATCGAATCCGGAAAAAGCATTTTCATCGGAAATAAGAACGACTACGGAATGTTTCACCCGTCTTGCAATAAGATAATTCACGGCACCCAGGGGCGATGTCTGGTCGGTAATATGATGAGTAAAAATTGATGATAATATGTTCTTATTGTTTCTTTTCGGGTCCGTGGTTAAAAATGTATAATGAGGTGCCGGATAATAGAGAATCTTTACCTGGATGTTGTATTCCGCCGCAATATAGAGAAGCATGGATTGCAGATAAATTGAAAATACGGCCTTAATCATAAAAGGGTCCCGGATTTCCGTAATACTCTGATTCGGATACATGGCATCGGAAGCATCCACAAGCACATACAAAGTCAGCCGGCGTTCATCCTGGTAAGTATTTATGTAGATGCTATTCAGGAGGTTGTCGGGGACCATATTGGAAACCGTAGCCCGGATGTTGATATGATCCAGGGGTTTTCCGGATACCCATTTCTCGATACCTTCGTTCTCCTTGCCTTTGGTGGTTTGAAATACCGACCGGTTGGTTCCGAATATCAAATTTCGCATTTTTTTACGAAAAAAAACATCGACATTTTTTATATGGTCGAATAACCGGGATTTGTTATTAAGAAGAAACTTTTTATAAAAACCTGCTATGTAGTTCGTCTCCCCGGTCATTCAATTCCCCTGAACCGGCTTTCACTATAGGCTTTAAAAAGAATATTTTCAATAAGCCCGACGGTTGTAAAATCCTTGGATTGAGCTTCATAACTCAGGGATACCCTGTGGGCGAGCATATGACGGGCACAACTGTTGATATCTTCCTTTGTAATATAAAGAGTATCCGGAAATATATCCTGGGTATTGTTTTCCCGTGCTTCCGAGTATGCCCGAAAAAGAGCATGTGCCTTTGCCACGGAAATTATCGTGTCACAAAACCGGGGAGAAACTTTCATCTCAAAATCCGGGGAAGCGAGTATCTGCTCAATAATATAGGTAATATAATTATAATAGATACTGTCATTTATTCCCACCTGGAGGGTAATCGAATTTCTGATATCAATAACAAGCCGGGGAGAGATTCTCGATTTCTTTCTGCTTTGCTTAAATTGCGGGGCGCGTTTAAAAATAATTTTCTCCACTTCACTCTGTAATATTTTTCGCATTCGTTCATCACGAATATCAAAGGGAAAGAGGGATTGAATATTTTCAGAGACAGAATCCATAAATGCGCTTCTGTACATATCAAGTTGTTCTTCTCCGGGGTCTTTACTTTCCAGGATACTTTTAATCCAGGGGAGTTCATCCATATGTTGATTGAAAAAAGTATTGCAGTATTGACCGACCACCGCTTTCCGCCGGATTATTTCCCGCATGGTTTCTTCCGAGGGATATTCTAAAGTCAGTTTAAACAAAAACCGGTCAAGCTGTGCCTCGGGAAGGCGGTAAGTGCCTTCGTTTTCTATCGGGTTCTGGGTCGCGAATACATAAAAAAGCGGGGCTGTCGCGGGGGTAAGCCATGTGCCAGTCTTCTCATTATACAGACGCTTAAGTTCATCATTAAAGGCATCTCCTTTTAATGATGAAAGTGCAGACATATCAAAGCCGAGATTATATGTCCTGCCCCCGTAGGTTGTCTGCATTTCTGCCATGGGCTCCAGTATGGAAGACTGGGTCCTGGGGGGCGTTCTGTTTATTTCATCGGCTAACAAGATGTTCGTAAAAATAGGACCGTAGACCATCTTCGTATGAACGCCTTTCTCCGACATGACCAATTCGTTTGTCATGACAATTTCACCGGGCTGCATGTCCGGCGTAAGCTGGATCCGGGTGAAATGCATATTGCACCAGGAGGCTATGGTTTTACATAAAACGGTTTTTCCCATTCCCGGCGGTGCTTCCAGGAGAATATGAGAGTACTTGCCTTCCGGGGAGGCAAAAATAGTAAGCACTGCCATTTTTATTATTTCATCAATATCAAAAAGTTCTTTCCCTATCTCGTCTGCCAGGGAGACCATATAATTTCCGCACTCTTTTAATGGAATCATATTTCCTCACTTCCTGTATCTATTTAATCTTAAACTTAAAACTAAAAAAAACATATGAACAAATACCGATGATAATGGTTAATGTACCGGTAGCAATAAGCCCACTGTAACCTTTTATAAAAAAATCGTATATTGCGCCCAGGTCTGCCCCGGGGAGTACGAAGGAGAGTATCCCGTGGGCGACGACAGAAAGCGGAACGATGAGTATAAGGATAAAAATGGTAATGGATTTATGAACGCCTATGACCTGACACAGGTAAAATGTAAACAATAACGATATACCCAGGTACATGATAATGTTATAAATATGAAGAACAAAAGGTGTCGTCAGGAATTGAAGGGAAAAAAACCCTGCCGCAAGGAGAATTCCATAGGATATGAGGAGCACGAGCTTCTCTTTTTTTCCGGTAACGGGCATTAAGTAAAAGAGAAAAGACATAAAAAGAATAAGAAATCCCAGAAGGGCTATGGGTTGTATGGGAAAAGTTACCCCTGCATATGCTGCCGGATCCCGATTCTCCTCTGTTATTGCCGGTTGTTTTTCTTTTGTGAAAAAAAATTTTCGTACGAAATCACCGAAACCGGATTCCATACTCAGGTATTTTTCATCGATAGATAAAACCGATATGGACGCACTACTCTCTTCTTTCTGCCACCTGTAAAAAAACGCCGATAAGGAATCCGCGGCCGGGGGATAAATTAACATCGTCAGGGGGCTTAAAGATTTTTTATAATCATCATCACTGATCTCTATGAATTTTTTATCACCGGTCTTTGGAATTGTATAATAATAAGATATGTTGATTTCTTTTTGCAATTCCTCGGGTTTGATGTTTTTTCTATCCTTTGTCAACCGCTCTATAAAACCCTTTTTCTCCGCGCTGCTCTTAATAGTCCAGAAAAAAGTGTTCGGGTACTCGCTATCATTCCCTTTGCGTTTGTCGATGACATTTCTGATGGTTTCCGTTGTTACGACTATGGCATCCGCACCGTTGTCGTTGACAGCCCCTTTCACGTTTAATCTGTCCAGCACCGGAAGCCCGTAAAAGGTTTTTATAACTCCCGCGGGAAAGCGCTTCATAAAAATAACTTCAAGGTTTTTCTTACCCATTTTTTCCCATGTCGATATTCTTTCGGTTATGTATGCGTCTGCCGTCAGATAGTGTTCAGGATCAATATCAATAATCAATTTTGATACGCCGGATATTTTTTTCATAAACGCATGTTCATCTTTATCGTCTTTTCCAATAATCAGATGTTCCACATCATACCGTGCATAAATTCCATGAACGTGAAGAAACCGTTCTACAAAAAAATCATCCCGGGTTGCTTCCGCACTTTCGCTATAAGTAAGATAAACAAGTTTCTCCCTGGTGAATCCCTCAATAAAAAAGAATAATCCCTGAAGAAAAATAAGAACAAGAAGTACAAAAACGGCCATATTATACAAACTATAAAAAAATTTGTGCCTTTCTTTCAACTGATTTATTGTCTTTGCAATAAAATGGATGATAAGGCGGTAAATTACATAAAAGATCATTACGACAACTAACAACGAAAGGATTGCACCGGTAGCCGCAACAAGACCGTAATCGTCGATTAAAAAGCTGGAAAAGAAAGAGAGGGTTTTGTTGCAGGATGAACGGAGAAACTCCACAAGATCGTCCAGGATGATAACATTAAAACGGGAAAGAAGAAAAATAATAAGATACGAAACCAGACCGAATGTCAGAAACCGGGATAATATCCTGGGTACGGAGATACGGATGTTCTCTTTTGTAATCCTCACCGGTTTTTCCGCCAGGACGATTCTATTGATAAAAGATGAGATGTAGGCAAACCGGTTTCTTGTAGATGTTTTCTCAATATCAGTGACAGATAAACCATAGGATGTCGGGAAATACGATTCGTAATAGGAAAAAGCGAAAATCCTGTAAAAAAGGTAATATTCATCTTTTTTTCGAATAAGCCCTTCATTATTCATAAGTTTTAAGACACTGTAAATATCTTCATATGCCTTTTTCTCAAAGGAATACCGTATTTTTTCATAAAGATGATAAATTCTGCCGCGGTGACTGTCACAAGAATAAAGAATATCTTTATAGATAGAATCATAAAAATTATGGATTATATTATATTCAATAAAATTTTCAGTTTCTTTTGAAAACTTTGACAAGGCCTGGGGCTGCTTTTCATATTTTTCAAGATCCACTCCCGCCGAAAGGTCCGTCTCGATATCGATCCGTTTGCCTCCCTGGAGCATACGTATAAAATAAATGTATGCGAAATAAACAACCATGAAGTCTTTTTCTGTTGTCAGGTGGGCGAGAGTCGTGGTAAGTCTGTCGGAAAACACTTTCGTGTATGCTTTGTAGTTTGTATTAAAAAGATAAAAAAGCCGGGAAAAGAAATTCCTGATCCTGCCTTCACTTTTTGCAGCCAGATATATATTACTATTATACGTATTATATAAAAGCGCATCCATAATATTACGGATAAGCCCCGCATCAAGACCTTCAAGTTCTTTATTGCTGATATTGTTATCCATCATCGCAATAAACAACTCTGCTTTAATTTGTTTGAAATTGGATGCGATTTCCTGCATGGCGGAATCACCTTCAAAGTGAGTCAAAAATAAAAACCGCAGTATGGATAAAAGATTGTGCTTCTCCCCTTTCGGTTTTTTGATTTTTGAGATTACAATCTGCCCCTGGGGCCCGGAATAAATTCGTATTCCCCGGGCAAAAGAAAACCATGGATTTGTCAGAAAAAAATCGATTCCATCCTTATCATTAATGAACAGAGACGTTTTTACTTCATCTTTTTGTCTTTTAATGATAATTTTTAAAAGTTTAAAAAGAAACTTTGCCGCTTTCATTATTCCCCATTTATTTTTTTCTATTATTTTTTTAGAAAATAAATCAGGATTGAATATTGTGTCAAATCCTACCGCGTTTTTCATAGATGACTCCTTTCGGATATTTCCCTTCCGGGTCTTTTCCCTTCCGGGTCTTTTCCCTTCCGGGTCTTTTCCCTTCCGGGTCTTTTCCCTTCCGGGTTATTCAGAATAAACTCATGAATTAATGACGTTCCGCATTCCGGACTACTTCCTGAGCATTATTTCCGGGACAACTTGACTATAAGCTTGTTTAAAAAAAGTGATGCAAAAAAAGCTATTATCATCATCCCTGTTATAATTAATATCCAGACACGCACTTCCTTAAGGTCGAGTCTGAAATGTATTTTATGCTGTGGTATACTTATGGTATTTCTCGAATTCTCCATCGTATATATAAGTCTTTTGTAAGCAAGACTTGATCTCTCCGTGAATGCCCCGTTCCGGTCAAGGACCAGATACGCAAAATAATAATTACAACCGCCTTCCGGGTAAGGACCGGTAAAATCACGGGAGCCGCCTGCATAATCAAGTGATGTAAGGAATGTTTGCGTGTCCGATTCGAAAGAAAGAAAAATAATAAAAACATCCGTATTGATATTTTTTTCTTTCTCACCGGAAAAGTATTCAAGCACTTCTTTGATAATTCTCAATACATTCAGATATTCTCTCACATACCCCATTGATGTACTTTTAATTCTTGAATATTTGCTTCTGTCAAAAACATATTCATTTCTGTTAAACGTTGTCGGCAGCCCCACCATTTTCACAAACAATCCGTACAGTTCATCTTTATTTTTTTTGTCTGCAAGGTTAAATTCCCTGTACTTTTGAGCCACACTCCCCGCTGATTTCTGGATACTTGTATTTTCAAAAAAATTAAGTCTGAATAAAGAAGAATACTCGAAAATCTTAGCGATTTCTTTAAATGACCCGGGGGTGCTGCCGAATCCGGAGGCAAAATTTTTTTTCACATACCAGTTGCAATCGACATTCAGAACCGTGAGGGTAACATCCTGTGTATCGATTTCGTGTTTTGCAAGTTCCTTTGACGGGGCAAAAAGGTAGAATAAAAAAAGAAAAACGAGAAGGAACAGGATAAAACCGATCACCGGCAAATAGACGACTTTATAGGAAATGACATGGGTCTCATTTTGTTTCAATTTTTTAATTTTAAAGACCATGGACCACAGTGTAAAAAGAATACTTACGACGAGAATAATAATGAATGTAATAAAAACACTGATATACTTACTCATATTTTATACTTAAAAATAATAAAAAAGTTGCATCGTAAAATCATTATCAAAAGCCATATAAAAAAAGGTGTTATAATTACCAGTATTACGTAGCTGTAATCAAAAGTATAGACTTCTTCTTCCACAAATTTATCGATATAAGATATCTTCACCCCCTGGTCCAGAGTCCGTATCAGGGGAGTGAGTTCATCATGAAGTTTTTTTATTGCCGCTTTCTTTTGTGCCTCAAAATCGGATTGCTTTGTTTTTACATACCGGCTGCCCCAGTCAACTACAGGCAGGGAAATAATATGATCGAAATATTTTTCCACCTGCAATGTTTTATAGGCAGTCGTACCGTCACCTTCACGGACATACTGGTTAAATCCCCGGATATTGATAAAGAGTTTCTTGCCGAAAAAATTCCTGAAGAAATCATGCCGCAGTTGATTGTTTTCAAGGATAAATTGTTCCCGCTCCGGGGGTTCTTTACAATCGTTATTCAGCCAGATTAAAACCGGAGGAAGGTCCGGTTCAACGGGTTTGTTTTGCCTGATTTTATCTTTTTCATAATCTGTGGAATAATAACGGGTGTAATATTTCTTTTCTTTAAAAATCTTTCGTAAAAAATTCAGGCTGTCCGGGAGTACCGCACCCCATCGAGGTCTCTGAGGAATATTTATAAGACTTTTTTCCTGCAATCCGTCACGGAGAACAATAGGGCCGGAAAATACAGGTGTGTTTCTGTATGTGGAATCAGACAATCCCCAGGTTGCCTGCCGTGCACTTACCGGATGGGCCGAATATGTGTAGAGTTCAATATTCATAAGGAGAATCGGATCTCCATTATACTTTATTCTATTGTCAATTGTTTTCATAAGTTCTTTGATATCAAAATTAAAAAGGTTCTTAAAAAATTTTTTTGCATAATCCTTTGTTTCTTCCGCAATTGTTTCCCCTGTTTTTTTTAAGGCCATATCCGTAATTCCCTGTTTTACGATTTCTACCGTATGAAGGGAGAGTCTATACATATCATTATCCGTGGCATCGGAATAATTAAGCCCCAGAACACTCTGTTGTTGTTTAAAAAAAATAACAATATTCCCCTTTACTACGGGATATTTTTCAATTCGTGAATAAAGAACACCATTAAAATAACTGAGCAAACCCGCGATGCTGATCAATAATAAAAAATGTTGATTCACAAGAAAATATCTGAACTTAAAACGCCTGCTTTTCCTGCGTTCGAATATTCTTATTCGCTCCGGTATAAAAGGATAAAAATCAATTTTTAAAGAATTAAAAATTATAAAAAGAATCGAATAACACAACCCAACAATAATCGCCGCAAACCATGAAAAGGAATTTGTCGTTATCCACACATACCATACGAATATGCAGCCTGCAAGATAACAGAGTATATTCAGAATATAAAGAGAACTATTCTTATTCATCTAAATTAAAACTTCCACCTCTCTTTACCTAATTACAATCGGATTTCAGTGAAACTGAAAACCACCTCTCTTCCCTTTTATAACCGGACTTCAGCGGAGCTGAAGACCACCTCTTCCCTTTTATAACCGGACTTCAGCGGAGCTGAAGACCACCTCTTCTACTACAACTGGAGCTCAATGAAATTGAGCATCACCTCTACTCTTCTACAATCGGATTTCAGTGAAACTGAAAACTTTGCCACATCCTTACAAGATTCGACAGGGTACTTTTTTCATTTTCCGTCATAAACTGTTTTATGTACCTGTCGTAAAAAAACTCAAAATAAAAAGAACCGAAGTCAGGTAATATGGAATAGTAAGTCTGATCTACAGATTTAAAATAATACTTCTCTTCCCGTCCACCGGAAGAAGTTCCGGACCCATCGACGACGGAATTCTCATCAAAGAAAAAAAACAGTTTTTCATCATTACTCACTTCGGTAAGTACCGGCTTTTTATCTTTTAACTTGCGGTACAAATTGGAGCTAAGATACAGATCTCCCGAAACAAGTTGACCGGTTTCCTTATTAACCGATTTCTTTGGAATAATGGCTTCCATTTCATAGGAGTTAAGATACAATTTTTTGAGCACAATAAGCCGGAGCACCCAATCCGGCACGTCTTCCCGGAAATAAAATACCGAGGTTCTGTCAATCAATTTTTCAAATGCTAAAATCCGGTCATCGCTTTCACTCTTGGTCAGACAGAAAGAATCATTTTCAATGCTTTTCACATCAATTCCCGCAATTGCAAAATTATATTTCCCCGGATTGTCCAGGGGCCGGTCGGTCTCGAAAAGTAATATGTTGTACCCACCGGAACTGCTTTCCTGGATTATCTTCCTGATTGTATATATTTCATTCATTCCCGGCTGCCTGCGCACAACAATAGAAAACTCAACACCTTTTTTTACCAGGTCCATTATATTAATACCTTTATGAGTCCCCTCACCGATATTGAAATTAAAATTTCGTACAGCTGCTATATAACGGTTGCGTGATTTATTTACAACCACAAGGGGAAATGGTTTTATATTTACAATATTTCTTTGAGTAAAAACCTGTACAGTTTTAATACTTTCAAAAGTCTGGTTCAGGACATAGATACTTTTATACGACTCAAGTCCGTCAAAGGAAAACTGGCTGGGAATTGCCGGCAGCCATTTACCCTTGGAAAATATCGCCAGGTCTTCTTTCGATTCATCTTCCAGAAACAAAAAGGGGGTATGCTCTGTTAAGGAATTAAACAGGTAGTGTTTACCAATAAATATATGGTTTTTCATAAATCCCTTGACAGCCTTATTTGAAAAGGTATAATTTTTTTCTTCTTCA
>JAFGRV010000480.1 GCA_016934975.1 Spirochaetales bacterium
TACTTCTTTTATATCATGGGTCACATCCTTAATAGCTGTCACCGTTGTTTTAAAACGCTGTATGGAAAAAAGCTCTTCCGGAATATCTAATTGGATATCTTTCTTTACTTTGATCTGGCAGGATAAGCGTGTATTCTTTTTTATTTCCTCTTCATTTAATAAAGGGATCTCCGTAGGTAAATGCGGTCCTACATCGGATACAACAGTGACCTTGCAGGCACCACAGGTCCCTTTACCGCCACAGGCAGACGGAATAAAAATTTTCTGTTCCGCAAGGGTCGATAAAAGTGATGATCCGCCATTCACCTGTAAAATCTTTTTACCGGAATTAATGTTGATGGTGACATTCCCGTAATTATTCACCGCTTTATCGATAAGGGAAATGATGAGTGCAAGGATTGTGCTGATAATGCTTACAATGACAGGTCCGATTATAAACGTGGAATTCAATGTTCCTCCCTATTGTACGGCGAGCATCCCGGAAAACCCGAGAAATGCCATGGCCATGATACCGATTGTGATAAAGGTTAAACCCGGACCTTTTAATCCGGCGGGGACGGAGGCGTTATCTGTTTTCTTTCTGATTGCGGCGAGGCAAAGAATCGCTATCCACCAGCCGATCCCCGAGCCCAAGCCATAGATGACAGACTGAATAAACGAATAGTTTCGAATTTGAAGGAGCAGGGTAACGCCTAAAATTGCGCAATTGACCGTTATAAGGGGAAGAAATATCCCGAGGGTCATGTATAATGACGGGGAAAATCTGTCAATAATCATTTCGAGAATCTGAACCACTGCGGCGATCACAACAATGAAGACGATGTAGCGTAAATAATCAAGGTGAAAAGGTTCAAGAATGAAGTGGTAGACACCCCAATTAAGCATTGATGTAAAGGTAAGGACAACGACCACTGCCAGGCCGAGTCCGTTGGAGGATTTAAAATCTTTTGATATGGAGATGAACGAGCACATACCGAGGAAATTTGAGAGAATGATATTACTCGTAAAAATAGATGCAAAAAAGAGAATAAAGGGACTTATCTGGGGGTTCATTTACTTTTCTCCTTTCTCATGCTTATTGATTTTACTATCCAAATCATGATGCCGATGAGAAAAAATGCACTTGGGGGTGTAAGCATGATTGTCCAGGTGACAAAACCGGCCGGAACAATGGAGAATCCGAGAATTGTTCCGAATCCTAATACTTCACGTATCACAGAAATACAAAGAAGCACCCACATATACCCCGCACCGGATAAAAGTCCGTCCCAGAGGGAAATAATCGGGGCATTGGATTGGGCAAAGGCCTCTGCCCTGCCCATGATAATACAATTGGTTATGATGAGTCCCACATATGGCCCGAGGGACCGGGAAATGTCCGGGAGAAACGCCCTTAAAAAGATATCCACAAGGATCACATAAAAGGCGATAATGAGGGTTTGCACAATCATCCTCACCCGCCGTGGAATCAATTTCTTCATGAGAGAAAGAGTAAAAGAAGAAAATCCGGTAACAAATACTACACCGCAGGTCATGATGAGGGTGTTTATGACAGTATTGGTCACGGCAAGGGCGGAACATATCCCAAGGACCTGAATCATTACAGGATTTTCCGTCCAGAGATTTTTTTGTGCAACGAGCACGGGTGTGTTGTTTTGCATCAGTTTGCCCCCAGTAATGTTCTTAATCGGGATACTTCATGATTTACAATAGTGACGACACTATCCGAGGTTCTTGATGCCCCCGTTATTCCATCTATTATGCTGTTTTGATGATTATAGTCATAGGTACCATTCCGGGTGCCGACAATCTTCCCATCTTTATTGAGGAATTCTCCCTGGAATTGTTCTTTGTAAATTTCTTCATCAATCCGGCCGCCTAATCCGGGTGTTTCATTATGGCTTAAAAACTCAATCCCGACTATCATGGTCACGGAATCATTCACCGCAAGGATACCTTGGATCTGTCCCCATAAACCCATACCCGAAAAAAGGATTGCATAATCCGTAGTATCCTGATGTTTATAAACATACAAATTCGTATCAGCCTTTTGAATAATCTTTATTGTATCTGTGTAGAGGGAATATGCATTATCTTTTGTAAAAGGTATATTGAATGCTTTGAGGACGGTTTTCCCCAGGGCAAGTTCCGCATTTTTTTCCGTGATATCTTTTGTGAGTTCATTTGCAACAGAGAGAAAAAAAACAAAGATAAAGGAGACAGCAAGAGTAAACATAATTGTATAAATAATTCCTTTTTTCATTTCTTTTTCCCCGCAATCTCATCTAATAAAGGCCCAAATACATTTGCCACCAATACGCCGAAACTGGTACCCTCTGTGAACAGAGAAAATGTCCGGACGAGAATACTCACTGTCCCGATAATAATTCCGTATAAAATCTGCGGAATTGGCCGCTTCGGGGCTGATACAGGGTCTGTTGCCATAAAAACAGTCACAAACAAGAAACTTCCCGATAAAAGCCCGGGAATCGTCCCCGTACTGCCGGATAAACCGAAGAGATCCAAGCCAAAGGTAAGGAGTGCTGCACTGCCGAGGGTGGATACTATAATAATCCAGCTCGCCGTCCTGGTGCTTATCAGGAAGATGCCGGCTAAAAGGATAAGAATTATCGCACTTTCTCCCATGGACCCGGGTCTGAAACCTGTAAGCAGGGAAATAATATCAACACCTTCATTGAGACGGAA
>JAFGRV010000481.1 GCA_016934975.1 Spirochaetales bacterium
GAAATCAAACAAATTTTAATGGTATCATGCGATTTCGCGATTCCCTTAAAATTGACGGTTCTTTCCAGGGAGAAATAATCTCAAAAGGATTTCTTTATATCGAGAGTGGAGCGACTGTCAAAGCCAATATTAAAGTAGGATCAATAGTCATAGGCGGGATAGTCCGGGGTAATATCGAAGCATCAGAGCGGTTGGAAATGCTTTCTACCGGGCAGGTCTTCGGCAATATTAAAACCGCGAAATTAAAAATAGCTGATGGTGTTGTTTTTGAAGGTAAATGCGAAATGATCCGAAATCCTGATAAAATAGATATATTTTCAAATACAGTAGAAGGATTAAAACAAGCCACCCAGGTAATTTAGGCAGTCAAATAAACCAAAGTATATTATAATTTGGTTTATTTGACTACCTTGTTTAACCTTTGTAATCAAAGGAGGTTGCAGGACAACCTCAATGTAATATCACTGCAATATCAATTTTTTACCCGGAATTGAGCCGGGATGAACATGTGATTGTATAGCGTATTTAAATAATGATGTAATGGTTATAACCTGATTCCAGGTAGCAATAAAAATTTTTTTACTTAAATTTTATTTTTTCTATCGTTTTTCTGTTTACTATATATGAATACAAACTCAAAAAAGCAAAGCTTAAATACATGTTCTATTATCGCCCTTGGTACTGAGTTAACAAGAGGAATAGTCCAGGATAAACATACTGTTTTTCTTAGTCAGGAATTAAGAAAATTAGGAATTACAGTAAAAAAAGTTATTTTTTTGCCTGATGAATATGATCTCATAAAAGAAGAATTACAACGGGCAGTCATTGAAAATAATATTGTGATCCTTTCCGGTGGGCTTGGGCCGACCTCAGATGATCTCACAAGAGAAATCGTTGCTGATGTCGCGAAGGTCAAGCAGGAATTCTGTGAGTCTGCCTGGGATAAAATAAAAATAAAATCCTGGGGTAAAAGTATTCCGGAATCCAATAAAAAGCAGGCCTACATTCCTTCGGGATTTACATGTCTGGATAATTCCAGGGGAACCGCATGCGGGTTTATTGGGAAAATTGATGATACCGAGGTAATTGTGTTACCCGGACCCCCTGTTGAATTACAGAGGATGTTTTTAGATTCTGTCGTACCGGCATTACGTTGTTCTTCTCAATCTCAAGCGAGTGAAGAACTTGTTTGTTCTGCATATATGGTATCAGAATCATATCTTGAGGATACCTTTCAGAAAGTGAAAGTACGGGATGTATTATTACAAACCCGTTTGGCACAAGACAGAGTAGTTTGTACACTTTATAATGGAACGAAAGAGTTACGGGCAAAAACATTCACCGGACTCCAGGATATTCTTGGGGAAATAAGGTTCCGTAAAGGGGACAGAAGTCTTCCTGAATCAGTCCTGGAACTGTTAATTAAAAAGAATAAGTTGATTGTATTTGCTGAAAGCTGTACCGGCGGGCTTTTAAGTACCTGGATTACTGATATTCCCGGTAGTTCACAAGGCTTCTGGGGTAGTTTTATCACCTATTCGAATGAGGCTAAAATAAATATGTTAGGAGTCGATCCGGCTCTTATCAGGGAAAATGGGGCTGTTTCAGAGCAGGTTGTTTCTGCAATGGCACAAAATGCACTTTCCAATTCAAAGGGTGATATATCCATTGCTGTTTCCGGGATTGCCGGCCCGGAGGGCGGCTCGGAAGAGAAACCTGTAGGGACTGTATGGATTGCTGTCCGGACAAAAACAGGGATAAATATGGTAAAACGTTTTCATTTTTATGGAACAAGAGATGTCGTGAGGAAAAAGACTGGTGTTGTATGTTTCTTTTTTGCTGAATCTGCATTATTAGGTAATAATGTACTTGACATACCTGCAAAGTGGTGATAAATTATATATGGGTAGACTGCAAATAAGGAAATATCTTATCAGTGATCTAATCTCATGAATTTAAATAATTGAAAATCTTAATAAATGGAGTGATGATATGCCGTTATTCCGCAAAAAGACTAACAGTAAGAAGACTGACGAGGATATGGATAATTCCTCAATAAATCCGGATGAGTCTCAGGAATCAGAGAATAGTGTAAAAGATGAACCAACGATTCAAGATTCAGGCAAAGAAGAAGAAGGAGGTAATACCGAGATGTTACTTGCACCGAAGAAAAAGGCTGTTAAAAAGAAAAAAGTTAAAGTTGAGCTTATTAAAGATTTAAAAAATGAGAATGGTAATGGAAATAATAATGGGAATGATATAGGAGAAGAAGCAGGCGGTGAGCTATTTAACGATACTTTGGATCAACCGAATCAGGAAATTGATGAAATAGCTGATAATCAGGAGGATTATTTGGATGAGCCAAATAAAGAAAATGAGGCCGATCCGGTAATTGAAAAGAAACCTGTCCCGGAAGAAACAAAACCGATATTTATCACACCGACTATAAATTCCTCGGAGCCGGTTGCCAGGTTGAATATCAATGATTTGACAGGTGCCAGTATGCCGGAACTCCGGGCATTTGCCATTAATTATGGAATCAGCAAAGATGAACTTCTCTCTATGAAAAAACAGGAGATCATTTTTTCTATATTAAAAGCTCATACGGAGCGGAGTGGAATTATTCATGCATATGGAGCTTTGGAAATTTTACCCGATGGATATGGTTTTTTAAGGTCACCAAACTATAGTTATTTGCCGGGACCGGATGATATTTATGTATCTCCTTCCCAAATCCGGCTTTTTAATTTAAGAACAGGTGATACTGTAGCCGGTCAGATAAGGCCGCCCAAAGACGGAGAACGTTTTTTTGCGATGCTCCGTGTTGAATCGGTGAATTTGGATGATCCTACTATCGCACAAACAAGAATTCCCTTTGATAATCTCACACCCCTTTATCCGGATGAAAAACTTCATCTTGAAACAGATACAAAACAGATTTCTACCCGATTAATTGATTTATTCTGTCCCATCGGCAAAGGGCAGAGGGGTCTTATTGTCTCCCCACCGAGAACAGGAAAAACAATTCTTCTCCAAAAAGTCGCTAATGCGATTACTGCGAATCATCCTGAAGTATTTATTTTTGTTCTTTTGATAGATGAAAGGCCGGAAGAGGTAACTGATATGCAGCGCAATGTTAAAGGCGAGGTTGTTGCTTCGACCTTTGATGAACAAGCGACAAGACATGTTCAGGTTGCTGAAATGGTCCTTGAAAAAGCGAGAAGGCTTGTAGAGCATAAGCGGGATGTTGTTATCCTCCTTGACTCGATTACCAGGCTCGCGAGGGCTTATAACCAGACTGTTCCCACCTCCGGGAAAATTTTATCCGGTGGTGTTGATTCAAATGCACTTCACCGTCCCAAAAGATTCTTCGGGGCTGCGAGAAATATCGAGCATGGAGGGAGTCTTACCATTGTTGCCACAGCCCTGGTTGATACGGGAAGCAGAATGGATGAAGTTATTTTCGAAGAATTTAAAGGTACGGGTAATATGGAAATCCACCTGGATAGAAGAATCTCAGACAGAAGACTTTTTCCTGCCATTAACATTAAGAAATCCGGTACACGAAAAGAGGAATTGCTTTTAACGGAGGAAGAACTCACAAAAATGTGGATTTTACGAAAAGTCATTAATCCGATGGACGATATGGAGATTATTGAACTTTTAATTGATAGAATGAGAAAAACAAAAAATAATGAGGCATTTTTGCGTTCAATGAACACAAGTATGTAAAAAAATAGAGAAAAGTGTAGACTATTTTTAAAAATATAGATATTATATTTTCTCCAGAGGAGGGATTGTATGAAGAAAGGTATTCACCCTAAATATGAAAGCACGACAATTACGTGTGCATGCGGAAACGTGATAGAAACCAGATCAACCGTGAAAGATATTAAGATAGAAATATGCTCAAAATGTCATCCGTTTTTTACAGGAAAGCAGAAACTTATCGATACAACCGGAAGAGTTGAGCGCTTTAAGAAGAGATATAGCATTAAAGACTAATATTAATTCCTGTGAAAATTACGGTTTTTGCAGGAATTAACCTTCATAGTTGGAAAATTTCGATTATTTACTTTTTGTATATGAAAGTATTTAAAAAATATAAAATATCTCACGAAAAAATTAACCCCAATTTACAGATGTGGTATTTTTTATTATAAATCGCCGGGCGATTCCTGAATCTCTTATTAAAAGATCAAACTAGTAGTAGTTCTTAAAATCGGATACTTATCATTTTTCAGGCTCCCCAACAATATGAGAAATATGATCCGCATAGCTTTTAAGGAATTCTTTATTCTCATGAGTAGAAGATTCATAAAAGAGAGCAGTATTCCCACTTGAATAAATTGAAAGTTGAACAACATCACCTGTTTCCCGAAACTGGATCCGGTCCACACGTTCAAGAACCAGGATGTTCGTACTTTTTTCTGTTTCGGAAAAGGTTATATCGATGAGTACCTTGCCTGAATGACAGCCGAATTCCAGCTTTGGAGGATCCTCTTTTCCTGTAATCTGGAAGAAGTATCCGTCAAGTTTTGCTTCCCATGGTTGGATCAGGGCAATAAATTCATTAATAATTTCCACAGGGAGAAAATCCTTTGCAGTATTTTTAATGAGTGTATAAAGCTTTTTTATATTTTTCTGGTTATCCATAATAAGATGAAGTATAAAGTAAAGTCCTCGGTTTGGGAAGGATAAAAATGGAAATTCACTACAATTGTCGTACAGGATGTACGACTACCTTCAACAAAAAAGCAGGCCATGGATAGCCTATTTTATAAAATGAGAGATCTTATTTATTTTCAGCCGGATAGATTGTTTTATACGGATCATCCGGATGTTTGTAAATTGTCGTACTATAGAGTTTTAGAAAATCTGCTAACGTCCATGGGGGGTAGAGTTCCTCCATTCGTCTTTCCCGGGAATAGGGGATAATATGACGCTCGCTGTTAAAAGAGAATAAACAGAGGATAATAAAAAAAATATAAACGTAGAATGGAGTTTGTGCAAACCTGCGAAAAAAAAGGGATAAACCCTCACCGATAAGATTGCAAAACATGATCGCTAAAATACAAATGAAAAAACAAGGAATGAGCCAGAATTCATAATAGTATGGCTCCCAGTATGTTGTAAATAAAATAAAAATAATCAGGCTGCTCATGATAAAAAAGAAACTGCGTCTATAGCGTTTCCACATCAGGACAATAAAAATGAGCGGACAGATGAGTCCGATAATGGAAAAGATTGCAACCTGGTTATAAATAAAACTCTCCTTTTTAAAGAAATTTCTTATATTATATTGGAATGTCAATGTATCGTATCTTTTTTTTTGTTCGACTGTTGGAGAGAGAAATGCATTCGTATAACCACGGAAAGGTTTCATGGGATTCCAGGACTTGTAACCATGGCCATATCCCCCGAAAAGGCCATAGAGAAATATCCACTTCTGAAAAATAATATTTTTAAATGGCCCGTTATGTGCGATTGGTGATGGTTTATCAAAGGGAAGTTTATATACTGCTACTCCGGTGTAAAAATATGCCGCCCCTGTGAGGACAAGGCAGATAAGAATGATAATACCTGTTGCAGAATAACGGGTTCGGGGAATCTCATCAATTTCAGGTTTTTTTTCGTTTCTGATTTTTATAAAATTTTTCCATAATGGTTTGACAGGAAAAAAATAAGGAGGGAGACTGATGGCGATACAGAAGATGACACATGCAATTCCCAAATATTGATGAAACATGATATCTATAAAGAGGATGATTCCCGCAAGGATGGAATAGATAATAACATGTTTTTTTGCATATTCAATCCTGTTTAACAACCAAAGAGTGACAATTATTCCGGTTACGGGGAAAATAGCCGTATCAACCTTTGTCGAAAAGACCATATAACCGTGACACACACTGACAAGAAGCCCTCCTGAAAATCCCCATATTGTTTTACCTGTTATATTCTTCAGAAAGAGGAATGTAAAATAAATACCGATACAGGCAAAAATAAGGGAACGTATTCTGTTATTAAAGATAATATCAGTAAATCCGGCCTTGCCGAGTACGCTTTCCATCAGTCTGTGAAAAAATATTCCCCCTATTTCTTCATGAAGGTGCGGTGGATTGAAAATCGGGGTAGTATTATGTGTCACACCTATTATAATATTATGTCCGTAGAGGGCCTGATCCCAATCAACATACTGGGGCATGAAGTGGAAATGAAAAATAAAATATAAAATACAGAGGAATATGCCGGGGAGATAGCGGATGTATCGAATTTTCATTTTTATACTATACATGCCTTGAATACCTACTCCTTGTGTTTGCTGTGATTATCCTCATGTTTCATCTACTATATACATTTTTTATTTTAATATCGATAGGTTTTCTTCTGAATTTATCCTTATTACTCTTATTTTCATAAATGATGTGTGGAGGATTAAATGAAATGAAGCTTTGTGGTTCTTATACTTGCAAATTTACTCTTTTTTATTTATTATTTATAATATCTATGCTATTAACTCCCCTTTTCTTGTTTTATGACAAGAAGAGGGGAGTTAACAGTGAAACGCAGGTTCGCGTGAAATCAAAAAATTTCATAACTGCAGCCTCGTAATAAATTAATTATTTGGGTTGCGGGCGTAGCCTGCGTAATGTATTGTAATATAAGTGAAGTATGAGAAAAAGAATCGGATTTTTAGTTGATTGGATCGACAATGACTATCAAGTGAATTTATTATCCGGTATTGAATTAGGTGCATGTGCTTATGATTTTGATGTATTTACATTTGTGGGCGGATTTCTTGAAAATCCGGATACGAATTCAAGAGGACAGCATGATATTTTTTCTTTTGTGACACCGGAGACTGTCGATGCGATTATAATATCATCAAGTTCTCTGTATTTTTCACGAGGGTATGGTA
>JAFGRV010000482.1 GCA_016934975.1 Spirochaetales bacterium
GTCCATGTTTACCAATATTTCATTGTTTTGAAGGCTTTGCCTTCTATATTCTTTTGATTTGGAAAAAGCCACCTGCTTTGCAGGTGGTCTTTTACTCCCCATCCTCAGGTATTCCTCCGGGTATTGCGCCTGCATGAAATGCATCAGGGCAAAATAGATCGGTTTAAAGCGGTCTTTGAGTCGGGGATAGTCAGTGAATAATTTATAGGTTAACTGATATTGTTTTCTTCTGGTTGTGCACTTTCCCGGGATACTCCCGGGGAGTTGCATTTTTTTAGTGAAAGTGGTTGTAAATCACAGGAGGATATTCTATTATAATGAATAATGAGAATACGGAGTGCTGAAATTATGAGAAGAGAAATTATTGATTTTACATTATTAAGAGTCACACGATGACATATTTGGAAGATTTTTTTGCGTTAAAGGATAAAGTTGCCGTTGTGACCGGGGGAGGCGGAACGCTTCCCGGGGCGATGGCCTATGCATTAATAAAGGCCGGTGTGCGGGTTTCCTTGTGGGGAAGAGGATCGAATACGCCGATCAGCGAGTCTGTCCGGAATATGAAAGAGAAAACAGGTTGCCCCGAGTCTGTGACCGGTGAGACGGTGGATACGGGAAATGAAGAGGATGTTCTTCGAGGCTTGAAACATACGGAAAAAGAAATAGGGAAACCTGAGATCCTTATAAATGGTGTCGGGGGGGTCGGGAAATTATCGGCCTTCGGGGATCTAAATATCAGGGAGTTTAATGATTCACTCCGGAATAATCTTATGGCAGGGTGTGTGGTTCCTTCCAAGGTGTTTTCGACGTACTGGATTGCGAATCAGATAAAAGGTGCAATCATCAACATTGCGTCGATGACATCATTTCTTCCTCTCCCCGGCACGTGGCCGTATAATGTGGCAAAAGCAGGGATCATAAATATGACAAAATCCGCGGCGAATGAACTCGCGCAACATAATATCAGGGTAAACGCCATCGCCCCGGGATTTTTTATCGGAAAACAAAATAAACATTTACTCATAAAGCAGGAAGATCCCCCGGAATATACTCCCCGGGGAACCGCGATCCTCGGTCATATCCCGGCTAAAAAATTCGGGAGCCCCGAAGAATTATCAGGAGCAACCCTCCTCCTGGCGAGCAACAAAGCTTCGGGATATATCACCGGAATTTGTATCCCTGTTGATGGCGGGTATCTTACGGCGAGTATATAAAAAAACCGGATAGCGTTATCATCTATCCGGCTTGATAGTATTCACTTCATAAACACAGACATGTTTTTAGCAAAATATACTTATTAACCCGACGTAGAATTGAGATACCAGTAAGCCATCAATGATATCTGTGCGAGTATCGCAATTAGTGTCACTGTTATTGATATTAAAGTTTTGAGGATTTAATCCTACATAGTATTGAGCAATAAGTAATGCGTCTATAATATCAATCGCACCGTCATTATTCACGTCTCCGAGGTTTCCCATCATCGGGGGAATTGTCGGGGCCGCGGTCATTATCGGCGGTATTGTTACTGTCGGCGGTGTCGTCGCTGTCGGCGGTGTTACTGTCGGTGGTGTCGTCGCTGTCGGGTCGGACGCGGCGCTCACTAATTCGATACCGTTTCCCGTACCAAGGTTCCGGGAATATTGTTTTGATTGTGTATTATTCCAGTGTTCATGCGCACCGAGGCTTTCGAGCCTGGTCCCGTCATTTTCCGGATCATAATAGATGCCGGAAGGAGGATTATTTGCCCGGGCTGCTTCATGAAGATAATTATCAGCATTATCCCATAATGTCCATTCCCCATTAATAAAATCCAACCCCACGGAGTCGATGGCGACGCCATCCTGTGAAATAAAAATACTCGAAGGCCAGTCATTATTAAAAGGCGCAAGGTTCCACCGGGTGGGTTGCCCCATGATTGATGGTGCTCCCCAAAGGCCGTCAATTATAAAGAGAAGGGTTTTCCCCCCGATCTCCTTATGGCCGAGGAGATCAACCAGACTATTGTATGAACCCATGCCATTGATATGATCATTTATAGTTGAATGAATATCTCTGCAGTTTTGTATTGAACCAAAATGATTTTTCCCGCAGAGTGTCACGGCAGTCTGGTCTTCATGTTTTTTGAGAAGTGCCAGGTTGATGAGATAATCGGCGTCCCACAAGCACTTTACGACCCGGCGCGATTGCGCGGAAGTTGTCGCACCATTTGAATAGGTAATCCCGTTATCTACCCATTGAACAGTCGCGATTGATCCCCATCCTGATGTTGCCTGGAAAGGTACATTCGGATATACATTATGAACACAATTATAAACGTAACTTCCGATAGTTCCTACGCCGCCATCATAAATAATGATATTGTTCTGTGGTATTCCGGCCTGGGCGACGAGTTGCTCCACAACTCCTAAAACTGTCTCTGCTGTTGCATCAATATTGCTGCCCCATTTGCTCTGGGAAGATGTGTTTACCGTATTTATTTTTACGACAATTGTCTCACCAGGTGAATATCCCACATTTCCTTTGCCGTGATTTTGATTAAAATAGCGGAATAGTGCATCCCAGGCAGAGGGATTATTGGTTTCACCGGTTAATGTATTCACCAAATCGGAGAACATCTGGTTGACAACCTCCTGATTCGTGTTTCCGGGCTGATACCAGCTTCCCGAGGGAGTATTTGCCGTGGCATCCGGATTGTGAGCCCAGGCAACACGACCGGGGTTTATCCCTTTTGCAGTTCCCATAGGTGAATTTGGCGGATCTCCGGGATTCCAGTCCGCGTAAACGATCCTGTCTTCGGATATGAATGAATTGATGAGGGTGGAGGTCAACAGGCCTGCGCTTATGCAAAGAATTGTACATATTATAAGAGCGGCGGCAGGCAGTTTTTTCATAAATCTCTTTATGACTTTAAAAAACGCCAGGGATCCGAGAGCTCCGGCTATAAAGGTCAAAAAAGTGACACCAATTCCCGCTGCAACACGCTGGCATGGATATGCTGCCCGGCTTGGTTTTGGTATTGTTCGAATAAGAAACCATGCAAGAGCGAGTATTCCAAGGATAGGGAGGATGAGCAGATTTTTTTTCTTTTTGAAGTTTACCGAGATTATTTTCCCTGACTTTTTACATACATTAAAATATCTTTTTACCACTTTTTGAAATGAATCATGCATTTTCTTACCTCTTTCATTTTTTAAATTTACTTTTAACATAAATTCTGTGTTTTTACATAGTGAATACTTCACTATAGTATATACAATTATTACGGAGAAGATAATAAGCCGAATTGCCTATTAAAATATAGTCGTTTTATCTTAGTGGGTTTTTAAAGCGGTTTTTCCAGA
>JAFGRV010000483.1 GCA_016934975.1 Spirochaetales bacterium
TTATATCATGATGCATTTGGGATAAATATCGGATTCTTTTATATTCGTGACAGGGAAAAAAGAGAAGTGGATTTCCTTTTTACCTGGGAGAATGAGCCATGGCTTATTATAGAAGCAAAACTTGGCAAACCGGATAATCTCACTTCATTACATTATTTCGCAGAAAAACTGGGGATAAAACAAAGATTTGTTGTGATGCAATCAGAAAAATATGATTATTTTGATAAGGCAAAGGGAATACGGATAATCCCGGCTTCCAAATTTTTAATGGCTTTAGCGTGATGCATTTATTGTGATGATAATCATGATTAAAACACTAAGGATTATGTACCTTTTTTGTAAATATAAGTATATTATGTAAAGGATAAGAAAAGGAGGTTATTATGACTTCTGATAAATCTTTATGTAATTCGGGAAAGACTATAAAGAAAATTGTCATTTCAATTATTTTCTTCGGTCTGTTTACCTCTTCAATAGTAGCAGCCCAGAGTGACAAAGATATTCCTGTCTGGACAGGGAATACCAATCCCAAAACTCATCGGAATTATAATGATTTTATACAAAAATTATACTCCATATCTGATAATGCGATAAAAATAGTGAAGACCGGGAGTGTCTATTATGACGATGTCGAATATCCCATATTTGCCCTTTCATATACCCCGCCCAAAGAGGCTGTTATCCGTGTTTTTCTGGCAGCAGGTCAGCATGGCAATGAACCGGCGTCGGCAGATGCAGTCATCAACCTATTTAAATATATAAGTAATAATAAAGATTCTTATAAAGATATCGCTGTAGATGCGATCCCGATGCTCAATCCCTGGGGGTGGGTGAATAATATCCGGTTCAATGGCGGTGGACATGATACAAACAGGGATTTTAAAAGATTCAGCACCCAGGAAGCACGGGTCGTGAAGAAGTTTGTCCAGGGTAAGACCTATGATTATATGATCGACCACCATGAATCACCTGCCGATGGGGTCTTTATTTTCAATTATGATGAGGATATGTTTGATATTTGTAATGATCTCATGAATTTTTTAAGAGCGGAAGGATATGGAATAGGCGTCAAGGGGTATTATAAGGATCGAATATTAATTAATGGAATAAATGATATCCCTTCCAGGAGAAGGGCACGGTCCACGGTTCAAAACACCACCGGACAGTCCTACTGGAGTCAAAACTCCACAATTGTACGGTATTTTATGACGGAGTTTAATGCATATGGTTTTACTCTGGAAACATCGACACATAAAATCTTTAAAAACCGGGTGGAATGTCACTTTGATGCGATGAAGTTTATGATTAATGCCTTTCGGAATAGATAGGGGCGGGATTACATCCCGGATCAAAAAGAAGAGCTTGTATCTGATGATTTCGACGCTCCGTTAGAAGATTTTAAGGATTATATGTAGTGGAAATTTTACTTGATACCCATCTGGTAATTTTAATCTAACCCTCTCCGGAAATCAACTCTCCCGCCTAAACAGATCCCTCATCTTTCATTCTCTGCTTCAACTTTTCCAGCTCCGCCATAGTCTCTTCCTCTTTTATGTCATCCGCAATCTTGTCCGGGCCCCCGGTCATCATATCCAGCTCCGCAGCGAGCTGTTCGGCGTCTACAGTCGGGGTAAATCCTGCTTTAAGGCGCTTAAGGTTTTCCATAAGGGTCTGCACCTTTCCGGATAACTCTTTTTCTTCCACACTCAGGCGGGCATATTTATCAGAAAGTTCCGTTTCTTTCATCCGTGCGGCACTCATAAGATCTTCCCGGCCCCGCTCCTGTGCGAATTTAACACGGGACTGCCAGAGGGCCAGTTCTTCCGAAAGAACCTTTAAAGCTCTCTGTGTCTCTTTTAATGTGCTGATATAGGAAAGAACATACTCTTTTGCGTCTGCAATGTCCATTCCCGTAAGGTCTGTTTCATCCCGTAGATTCGGACCCGCATTTATATTGCTGAAATCACCAGTATCACTCATATCATACTCCTCACATAAGTCTTGTTTCTATAAAAAAAGTATAGTTTATGGTTGTTTGGTAAGTCAAGGTTAGAAATAATGTTATGAAATTAAAATCCTATTATTGGCAAGAACTTCATTGATTTTAATTTATATTTTTAATAGACTATATGAGTTAAGGAATTATGTATGAATAAATTTAGAATGCTATATTGGAAAGAAGAAGATTTCTGGGTAGGGTATATTGAGGAGTATCCGGATTATCAGACTCAAGGACAAACTCTGGATGAGTTAAAAGAAAATATTATTGATATTTATAATGATATTCATACAGGATTAATACCAAATGTGAAAAAAGCCCTTATAATGGAAATAGGTGTTTGAAAAGACGACTCATCTCATATAGTAGAATAAGAGAGAGGTTCTTTGTCTGATTCGCAGTATGCCCTTGCACACTCTTCTAAAAGTATGTATCTTTTGCATAATGGACTATGGAACAGAAGATCCGATTGCCGCACTTGCAACCCCCCCGGGGCAAAGTGCCATTGCTGTCATAAGAATATCCGGTAAAAACTCTCTTCTCTTTCTCTCCGGGTTGTTCCGGGGACGGAGCTCTCTCCGGGGACGGAGTGGTCTCGATAAGGCTGACGGACATACCTTGCATTACGGGATTTTGTTCGATCCGGATGGGAATGAACAGATCGACCAGGTGGTTGTTGGAATATATAAGGCCCCCGGAAGCTACACAGGGGAAGACAGCGCGGAAATTTATTGTCACGGGAGTATGACAATTGTAAAAAAAATACTCATACTCCTGGAGAAAAAAGGATTTCGCCAGGCTTTACCCGGGGAATTTACCCAGAGGGCATTCCTGAATGGAAAGATTGATCTTACCAGGGCAGAGGCGGTGAATGACATTATCCGGGCGCAATCGGACAGGGCACGGGCTCTTGCTCTCAACAGGTTGTCAGGGGCAATAGAGGAACGGATAACCCGTCTTAAAGATGAGCTGGTAAAAATCCGGGCGGCTGTGGAAATACGGATCGATTATCCCGATGAGGGACCCGAAGAAAAGTTGGATGTTTCTCATCAGCTTGAAGATATTAAAAAACAGATCGGTCTTTTGCTTTCCACATACAAGACAGGAAGGCTGATTCAGGAGGGTATTACGATTGTCATCGCCGGAAGCACAAATGCGGGGAAATCGACTTTGTTTAATGTACTGCTCCGGGAAGACCGGGCGATTGTCTCGGACATCCATGGGACGACCCGTGATTTTATCGAAGGGAAAATAACCATCGGGGGTATCCCCATCAGACTTTTTGATACGGCAGGATTGCGGAAAACCGATCATCCTCTGGAACTGGAAGGAATACGGCGGACCGATAAAATGATCGAGAGTGCGGATCTGCTTATCTATATTGTCGACGCCGCCAAAGGTCCCGGGGAGGAAGAATCAGCCTATATTGATTCTCTGTATAAAAAGGATAATTCTCTTATTGTCTGGAATAAAACGGATCTCACCCATGTTCCTGTACCCCAAGGCTGTATTGGATTGAGTGCAAAACAGGGAGCCGGTCTGGATATTCTCCATAATGAGATTCTCAGGAAGGTCCTCGGGAAATCATCAATCGAATCGGACGGTGTGGTCATCGATTCCGAGCGGCAGAATGAATTGCTTGCTCACGCCCTGGCTGCATTAGATGAATTCGGCCGGGGATTGGAAGATGATATTCCCCTGGATGTCCTTGCAACGTGTTTACAGGATGCTCTGGATGATCTTGGCAGGATTATTGGTGAGATCACCACCGCGGAGATGCTGGAAGTTATGTTTTCACAATTTTGTGTAGGGAAATAGGTATGGATGTTGATGCGATTGTCATAGGCGGCGGTCACGCGGGAATAGAAGCGGCTTTGGCCCTGGCCCGTCTTGAAGTACCCACGCTTTTTATTACTCAGAATCTCGATTGTATCGGCAAAATGTCGTGTAACCCCGCAATAGGGGGTCTTGCAAAAGGGAATATTGTCCGGGAGATTGATGCCCTTGGCGGGCAGATGGCGAAATTTATCGACGCCACCATGATTCAGTTCAGAATGCTCAACCGGAGTAAGGGCCCGGCGGTTCAGGCCCCCCGGGCACAGGCAGATAAAGCAGGATACAGCCTTCTCGCTAAGTGGACACTGGAACAACAAAAGAACCTTACCCTTTTTCAGGATACCGTGGTTGATCTTTTAATAAGTGACGACGGCTCCTCTGTTCGGGGTGTCGTTACGGAGCGGGGAAGGCGGTTTACATCCAAAGTCGTTATCATGACGACCGGGACATTCATGGAAGGGAAGATTTATATAGGGGAATACACGGTTTCTTCCGGGAGGATCGGTGAACCAGCCGCAGTCGGTCTCGGCGATTCATTACGAAGGATGGGATTCGAAGTGGGAAGGCTGAAAACAGGGACACCGGCCCGGGTATTAAAAAGTTCAATAGACTATTCAAAAGTACAGGAGCAGCCTGGTGAAGCAATTATGCTTCCTTTTTCCTTTCAAAAAAAAGTGATTGACCGGCCCTCGGTCGCCTGTCATATTACCTGGACGGTGCCGGAGACTCATAACATTATCCGGGAGAATATCCGGTTTTCTCCGCTCTATGGCGGAAAAATAAAGGGAGTGGGCCCCCGCTATTGTCCGTCTATCGAAGACAAGGTGATGCGGTTTCCCGAGCGGGAACGGCATCAGGTTTTTATCGAACCCGAAGGGCTGCACACCGACGAGATGTATTTAAATGGTATTTCTTCCTCGCTCCCCGAGGAAGTACAGGAAAAATTTTTGCGATCTGTTCCCGGGCTGGAAGATCTGGTGATTATGAAACCGGGGTATGCGGTGGAGTATGATTACCTTAATCCCACACAATTGTATCCGAGTCTGGAAACGAAGAAATTACGGGGCTTATTTATTGCGGGCCAGACCAATGGTACTTCGGGGTATGAAGAGGCGGCAGCCCAGGGGATTATGGCCGGGATCAATGCAGCTCTTTCCCTTCGTGGTAAAGAACCCCTGATCCTCACCCGCTCACAAGGGTATATCGGTGTGCTTATCGACGATCTTGTGACCCTGGGCACGGAGGAACCGTACCGGCTTTTTACCTCCCGGGCGGAATATAGGATTTCCCTCCGTCATGACACGGCGGACCTCCGGCTTCTGGGACTCGGTTATGAAATCGGATTAAAAAGTGATGATGAACTGGAGGCATTACGGGAAAAGCAGCAGCAACTGGAAGAGGTAAAAGAATTATTGCATAAGCGGAAATTAACGACAGCCGATTGTGTGTACGATGACTATCTCCACCGCCATATTGGAAAATCCATGGGAATCGCATTAAAAGACCCGAAAGTCCGGATGGAAACTTTAAAAAAAATTGAGAGCACCCTTTTGAGCCGTGAAGAACATATTCTCTCGCATGTCGAGCTCGATATAAAATACGAGGGATATATTAAGCGTCAGGAAGAACAAGTGCGGCGGTTCCAAAAAATGGAGAATATGAAAATCCCCGGGGATTTTGATTACGCCGGAATTACCGGATTTTCGCAGGAAGCAAAAGAAAAGCTCATGAAGATAAAACCACTGTCAGTCGGCCAGGCATCGCGGATATCCGGGGTCCGGCCGGCAGATATTACAGTGCTTATGATTTATTTGCACAAGGGGAAATGAGCGTGGGAGCGAAGAGTTAATAAGAAAAATGAGTATAAAAATAGATGGAAAAAAGACAAATGAAGACTTTAGGTTAATCAAGGTGAGTTTACTAAACAGAATAACTACATTGACTTTTATCGCGCTATGAATTAAATTAGAATTGCTTAGGTATATTTTGAATTTGGTTTTATAAGAATATATAAGTAAGAGGTTCCGAATATGAGGGAAAAAACAATTAATAAAATAGAACAGGAAATAGATACTCTTGTATTAGAAGAAAAACTTGCATTATTAGAAACAATAATCCATAAACTTAAGCTTGATGCATTAAAGAATAAGGATAGTGATGCTGATATAAAAAAATACAGGGGTATATATAAAGATATAGATGTGGATGTAGAGAAAAGTATTAATGAAATGAGGAATGAGTGGGAGAGAACTATCTTATAGACACAAATATCATCATTTATTATTTAAAAGACTCTATACCGGAGAAAGAACTCTATAATATCGAAAAAATATTTAACGATTCTTTTAGTATATCCATACTCACTAAAATTGAATTTTTAGGATGGAAA
>JAFGRV010000484.1 GCA_016934975.1 Spirochaetales bacterium
CCGACCCAGTCGGGAATGTCTTCTTCATGGAGAATGATTTTCAACGTGTCTTCACCGGCCCAATGGATTGTCCCGGAAACAGGCTCCATTCCAGGTTCCCCGTCCACGGCATAAAGACTGGCCATGCTGCCGGCGCTGAATTGGTGGGGAACCCCGGTCCCCCGGGTTCTTTCCACAACGAGATATGGATAATTCCCCAGACCATAACCGGAATCCGTGACCTTGAGGGGCTGCCAGCAGACTCCCCCACGCCGGCGGTCCTCCAGGGAGGCTTTTAAAATTGTCCCGGTGTACTGGGCGTATTCCTCATCCCGTTCCAGCTGGATAAGCCGCCGCAGCCGGGTGATTTCCACATCAATCCGATCCATTTATTATTATTATCTTAATGCCCGTTAAAACTGCTCAGGATTTCCTGTGCTTCCGGTGTTATGAATTTCCAGAGACCAAGTTCTTTTAATGTTGTAACGGTAGGAATTCCCGAATCAGTCCAGCCCCGCTCTTCATAGTATGCCTGAATCAATTCCCGCAAACTCTTTTTTCTGTGGTCAATCAGGATCTTCTGCTTTTCCCCGGAGGATAACGCTGCGACCTCGTCCGGTGATTTTTCCAGTATTTTACTCACTTCCCCGTCATGATACTCTTTTTCATTATCATACAGCTCCCCGTCGATCGGTCCGATCGCCCTGTCGGGAATCCAGTCATGATCCCCGGTATTCTTTCCATAGACCATGATATTCATGACACGCTGTAAATTGATATCCCTGTCTGTCTGGGCAAATATCTCCTGCCAGGTCATATTTGTTCCCAACATCCCGTTATAAAAATCCGCATAAATTTCCTGGGATGCAGGATTGATAAAAATATCCGTACCTTCACGGAGTTTTGAATCGGGATTAAACACATCAACCCAGGGCAATTTGCACAAACCGAGATTATCATTCCCCAACCGGACCCGGGGATAACTCACCAGGGACATGGCCTTATCCTTGAAGGTGGGAAAAGCACCCAACAGGTCCAATTTAATTAACCAGGCGGCCGCATGATGCGCACCGATATCACTGGCAGCGGCATAAGATCCCTGCATCGAGAGAGACCGGTGAGTGCGGTAGAGTGAAAAGGGCAAACCCTTGGTATGCATGGCGAATTTCTCAATTTCCCCGCGGGCATCCGATCGATTCGTTCGTGCCTGATATTTATCAATGATCCACTTTATCAACTCCGGCATACCCTGTCCCACAATTCGTGCTAATTCGGATTCCCGGTACACCACGGAATGGATAAAATTGAGAACACCTATGCCGTCACCCCAGGTTATAGAATAACCCCCGGTATCTTCCGGCGTGAGGTAGCCGCGTTGAAAACATTCCATTAAAAAGGCAATAATAACTGCTAAGGTGATGGTATCGACACCATAGTTATCACAATACCAATTTGCTTCCATGATAAGGTGAGGATCCCAGACACCGATATTCGAGCCGAAACCAGCGGCGGTTTCGTACTCCGGGCCGTCAACCCAGACTCTTTTTCCCTTATGCTTTCCGGTTTTCAGGGTGACACAACCGCCCTTGGTACACTGAAGATTACATCCGGGAAAACAGCCATCCATACCTTTATGTTCAAAAAGGCTTTCGGCATAATGAGTTCCGCAGATTTTTTCTGCATCAGGATGAGAACCATACTGATAATTATGTACCGGCAGAGATTTATAATCCTCTTTATTCATAAAGCTTATGAGTCCGGCAGAACCCTTCCGCTGCATCTGCAAGGAGTTAGGATCAACCTCTTTCACTACCTTAAAAAGTGTCGTCCCTGCTTTTTTTACCTTTTCCCAGTCATGGGCACCGTAAGGATTATTCCCCTTGGGATAGGTTGATAAAATAACGACGCTTGAAAGTTTTTTATCATGCATTATTGAGCCCAAACCGGTTCTTCCCGCCTGTTTTGTACGGAAAACCCCTTTTGCACCGTTCACCGGTTTTGTGGGATCATAATAGTGGCTATTAATACATCCGAAATGTGTATTGTCCGCGCCTATCCCTGAGGAAACAAAGACAATCTCTTTTTTGTCATACCCTTTATCCGTATATAACTTTACAAGATGGGTTTCCAGTTCAAATACTTCATTAATCGGAGGTGCCGGTATTATATCAATTTCCCTGGTAAAACTATTTATAACAATAGATACGGGCTTCGATGTCTTGCCTGTTATCTCCAGTAAATCAAATCCGGCATATTTCAAAAAGGCCCCGAAATGTCCCCCGAAATTCGATACCCCGGGAATTTTCGTGAGGGGAGAAAGAGAGATCGCCATACATTTGCTTGTTCCGGGGAATTGAGGGATTCCCCCTAGAGGCCCCGGTGAAAAAATAAGGGGATTTTCGGGATCCGTCGGCTTTGTGGCTGCCGATATTCGTTTATGTAAAAAATATAAACCGAGGCCCCGGCCCCCGATAAAAAAATCCCGGATTTCCGGGTCCAGATCAATAACAGAGATAGTCGCTGTTCCAATATCGATAGAGAGCAATCGATTTGTGTAGCCATGTGTTAAGGTTGATTGAGGGTACTGCATAGTCATTCCTTTAAATTGATAGTATTATGTATAATCCCATCGTCAGATGGAGTTGAAGAAAGAACTTGAACTCCATACAAAAGATTTCAAGTGACATAAATATACCATAAATAATCCGTTTTGTAAAGAATTATTATACTTAAACAACAATTCTTAAAATGGAATTTTAACAGGATGTATAAAATTATATGTACTATGTAAATGGGAATGTCTTGAGCATATTACAATACTTGCACCTCCCGGATGGCAGAAAAAAACATGCTGCTTAAAGCGAAAAACCTGATGAATCACAAAAAAATAAAGTGCAAATAGATCTTCTACTATACTTTATCGCCGTTCCCTTCTTAATAAAGCCTACTCGCAATACAGGATTTGCCTGTCCTCTTAAGACCTGCATTTTTTCACGTAACACTTCCTTTTATAATTAACCGTTTTTTGTTTATTACTTTCTTAATAAAAAGTTGGAAATTAACTAAAAACATATTATATTAATAATTGAAAGGACTTTTGTCCTTCATGGGAAGGTTTATAATGATAAGATTTCTACCCGGAAATTTATCTAAGTGTATTAAATATTGTGGAGTTTTTTTCTTCTTATTTCCTGTTTTTTTATCAATACTAAGCTGTAATATTATAATAGAATTTTTAGATGAATCAATAATAGAATCACCTGATAAAACCATAAAGCCAACAACTGAAACAACACCTGACTCAACACCGGATCCAACACCCGACCTAACACCCGACCTAACACCCGACCCAACACCCGACCCAACACCTGACTCAACACCTGACTCAACACCTGACTCAACACCTGACTCAACACCTGACTCAACACCTGACTCAACA
>JAFGRV010000063.1 GCA_016934975.1 Spirochaetales bacterium
AGGAAGAGGGAGAGGTGTACACCTCTCCCTCTTCCTCCCCCCTACAATTACCCATACAGGGCATGACAACTATACTGACACAGAGGGTACCCTGAGCAGCTATCACAGATATCATTCAGGGGAATAGGAGTTCCCTTGATTTTTAAATCATGCTTAATCTCCCCGAATATTTCAGAGGTCTCTTCGGTTACCTGCAATATGGTGACAACAGGTGTCTCTAAAAAGTCCAGTAATTCTTCCGCGTTTTTTTTGTAATGTGAACCACCTTTAAATCCTGCGTATAATTCTCCAAGAACAATGACACTCATACAAACTTCATCCGCGCTGGAGAGAATATCCAATATTTCCTCTGAACCCTTACATAAAGCGCTATATGCATTTGTGTCTATTAGTATTCGTTTCATTTCAAGTCTTCCGGATGTATCTGCTCAAAATCACTGGTTGCCGCGTTAAATTCCTGGTACTCTGTTTCAGTCCATGTATTTGAGAACTTTTTAAAATATTTCTTATTTTTATCTGCTTTCTTCTTTCTTAAAAGAGAGTTTTCCAGAATTTCTTTTATAAAACCGCTAACGCTCAGATGCTTTTCTTTTGCTTTGTCTTTCAAAACTTTTTCCATTTTCGGGCTTATTCCGTGTATGCTGATTGTTCCCATAATAATACCTCCTCATAAACGCATCCCATTTGTGCATCGTTTCCATTTATAATTATACATCGCATTTGGGAAAAAGGTAAGGTTTTTAATTAAAAAGAGTCGCTATATTCCATCTTAATTGCCTTGATTTTTCAACATTTTCATACCCCCATTGCCTTGACTTTTTAACATTAATACACTATCATTGCCTTGATTTTACAACATTGCAGGTAAAACATGGAACGAACTATTAATAAACACCTGGTAGATTGGAAAAACGACTCTCAAAGAAAAGTGCTCCTTTTAAGAGGAGCCCGGCAGATCGGGAAAACCTATTCGATCCGTCAATTAGGAAAACAATTTAACTATTATCTCGAAGTCAATTTTGAAGAAAATAGAGAGGTTCATAGCTTTTTTTCTAAAAACCTGGATCCTAAAAACATCAGTGAAAAATTAGCCGTCTATTATAATATTCCAATAATACCAGGGGATTCCTTGTTGTTTTTTGATGAGATCCAGGCCTGCCCCGATGCATTACGTTCTTTACGTTTTTTCCATGAAAAATATTCACAGCTGCATGTCGTTGCCGCAGGTTCTTTGTTGGAATTTGTTTTATCTGATATTCCATCCTTTGGCGTAGGCAGGATTCAACCGTTGTTTATGTATCCTATGTCATTTAAAGAGTTTTTATTGGCTAATAATGAAAATGGTCTTATACATATTTTAAATAAAGCACATCCGGGGAATCCCCTGGATTTTGCATTTCATTCAAAATTGATTGACTATTATAAAACATACAATCTCATAGGCGGTATGCCTGAAATAGTCCAGTCTTATGTAAATGACCATAATCTTCTTCATTGCCAAAATCTTTTAAATACAATCATAACAACCTTAAAAGACGATTTTAGAAAGTATAAATCACGATCCCCGGTCATTCTTTTAAACGAGGTGTTTGAGTCTATTGCTTTTCAAAGTGGAGGTAAATTTAAGTATTCAAATGTTTCGTCCGGGTCAAATCAGAGGGAACTGAAACAGGCATTACAGCTATTAATCGAATCCGGAATTGCTATTCCTGTTTATCATACCTCGGCAAACGGAATCCCCCTGGGAGCTCAAATCAACCTTAAAAAATTTAAGGTTATTCTGTTTGATATTGGTATTCATCAGCAATTAATGAAATTGGATATATCAAAATTTATTGTTGGGGATGATTTTACGACTGTTAATAAAGGAGCCATGGCAGAAGTATTTACCGGATTGGAACTTTTACACGCATCTTCACCTTTTCGCAGGGAACCGTTATTTTACTGGCACCGGGAAGCCAGGGGGAGTAATGCTGAAATTGATTATGTCATTCAAAAAAACGGACAGGTCATCCCGATTGAAGTGAAGGCCGGGAGAAAAGGTGGTATGCAGAGTATGCATTTGTTTTTAAAAGAAAAAAATTTAAAAAAGGGTGTAAGAGTTTCTTTGGAAAATTTTAATTCCTTTGAAAATATTGATGTGATGCCTTTGTATGCCATATCCAATTTAGGAGAAAAGACACCCCTTCCCGGGTTCTAACCAATCTTTTCACCCTGATAATGTTCACCATAAAAGGCATCTGTTATTTTTATTTTTCCCATAATATTATCATTAAACTCATCAAGTTCTTCTGCCGGAAAATGTTTCTCCCATCATTCAAAATCTGACACTTTTTAATCAATTAAAATATGCCACAAGAGAAGATCATCAGGATATATTAAACAGAATCAAGATAGTATTATCCGATGAAAAATCCAAGGATAATACAAGGATCGGATTACAACATAAAAATCCCCTGGTAGATATGATAAATAAACAATTTTCAGAGCTAAAAGATCTGGTATAAAATAATATTCATATAGATGTCGCTTTACATATTACGGTTGAAATGACGGCTGGACACATCATTTACTTTTTTATTACTATTGTATTTAGTCCATGCCAATTCTATATTAATAGGTAATGTATCAGGACAGGCATGAAAGTATTCAACCGTGTTGAGTCCAATTGTATTTTAAGAAAGGGAAATGTTTATGAATAAGAGAAGCTTGTTTTGTTTTTTTGTTTTATTCTGTATTGTTTCAGGATTTTCGTGTTTCTCCGAAGAAGGGTATTATTTTAATAATTTTCCCCCTGTAAAAGGAAAATTCAAGGAAATTAAAGCTGTTTTAACGAGTTATGGAATAACTTTGGAATCGATAGGAATAATTGACAAGGACGGCTATATTACCGAGGTGAAGCAAAAATACGGAGATTCATATATGACAGTAAGGAAATTTATATTCACCTCTGATAGAAAACTAAAAGAAGAGCTTTCCCTGTATAAAGACTCCGTTTTTATGAAAGAAGTATACGAATATGACAGCAGCAACAGGATAACCGAAATCCAGTCCTGGGACAGCTTCGAATCGGAAGAATTGATACTTAAAAGGAAGATAATGTATACATATGAAGGAAATTCACGAAAAGCAGCATATAAAAGAATGGATATGGAAAAGAATAAAGTTGTGTCCAAAGGGAAAGTTCAATTTGATGAAAAAGGCCGAATCATGGAAAGAACCGATGAAACCTATGATCCTGAAACAAAAGAATGGAACGCAACAAGAACAAGTGTATTTGTCTTTGATAAAAACGGATTCAGTATTGAATCGCATATAAAAGATCAAAAGTCGGTTTATGATATCTGGTGTGATGTTGTACTGGATACAGTCACTAAAAATCCGGTTAACTGTATCTGGTACACGGACAAGGAAAAAACCCAGTCCGATGAGAATGTTATTTTCAGTTATAAATAACATACATAATGCATGAACACCGGATATAAATGGATATAATAATTTCGAAAAGCTTTAACTGATTATAAATACTATTTTAGCCGGAGAATAACAATCTTGCCCTATGATTATTCAAAACTCCCCGAACATTCATGGTGCTGGGAGTACGAAAAACGGGATTACATGGAAGCAATCTCAAAACCTATTGGACTTGTTTATAAAGGTGAGTTATGCAGAGGACCTTATGCCGGACCATACACAGGCGGATTTCAAAGTTGGAATAAATTAGAAATAAACGGACCTCTCTATAAAATGCCCGGGGTTTTTCTTAATGAATTATATCAACACTTAAAAAAATATCGCAGGAAAAATGGCTCCCGGCTTATTATTAAGCTTATTAATAAAGCCGGACCTCTTTATATCGCAGAAACCGGCTATAAATTGAATACGATTAATATACATAGTAGTCATGAGAGATCAAAAGAAACAGAACAAACTGATATTATCTTTGACGGACCTTGCCCGAAAAAAGCATACAGACTTAATTTTGCGATATATTTAAACGATCCTATTAACGAAAAAAAGGTAACACGGATATATGCTGCTTTTTCTTTTAAAATTTTTAAGACAAAACAGACAATAAGGATTAATATTCGCAAAAACAAAGAACTCACTATCGGGGCAGTTAATGGGCGGGAAATTATCCCAATGAGTAAAGTAGAAATATATTCCGGACTTTAAAAAAAGTCAGGTATAATGAATATCAATTTTAACAAATACCCTGGTAAAAAATAGAAGAAAGGAGTCCGGAATGCCAAAAACCATACACAATCTCATTTCGGGAGGGCTTATTACCAATTATTACTGCTCTTCCCGGTGCGGCCACTGTCTGTACGGGTGCAGCCCCCGGTGGAAAAAGGTGTACATAACCCCGGAGACCACGGAACAATGCCTTAAAGCTATTCTCCGGTTAGGCTGCAATTCGATTCACATCGGCGGCGGGGAACCCCTCCTGAATCCCGAAGCCTTGAAAGAAATCCTCCCTGTCTTTCGCCGTCTTGGAATGGGGATCGATTATATCGAAACCAACAGCTCATGGTACAAAAACAGGGAAGAGGCAACTACCCTGCTGGGGGAATTGATGAACCTGGGGGTTACGACACTCTTAATCTCCATCAGCCCTTTCCATAACGAATTTATACCCTTTAAAAAGGTGGAAGGTGTTCTGGAAGCCTGCCGGACCGTGGGCATGGGAATCTTCCCCTGGGTCGAAGGCTTTCTAAAAGATCTACGCTCCTTTTCCCCCGAAATCCCTCACAGCCTGAAGGAATATGAATCCGCTTTTGGTCCCGGTTATCTCCGGTCTATTCCCGGCCGGTATTGGATTACCCTGCGAGGACGGGCACTCTCCACATATCTCCCGTACATGCCCGCCATGTCGACCCCCGAAATAGTGAAAGTATCAGGGAATTGCAGTGCCGAACTCCTGGACACCTCACATTTTCACATGGATCTTTTCGGTGGATATATTCCCGGCCTGTGCAGCGGACTCCGGATTCAAGCAAAAGACCTGGGGACGGAGCTTGATGATGCCAAGTACCCACATCTGGCACTCTTGTTAACAAAGGGGATCGCCGGATTACTCGATTACGCGGTAAAAGAGCACGGCTATGTTCCGGAAAAACATTACGCCGGGAAATGCCACCTTTGTTTCCGGATCCGGCGATACCTCGTCCTGGAGAAAAATGTCGATACTGCTGATCTGAAGCCTGTGGAATTTTACCGGGAAGTGTAAAGAGCTGAATTAATACAACAACTCAAAAGCACTCCGGTATCCCCCCACTTCTTCGGCATAATCAAAAAGATCCTGGTAAAATTGATGCTGAGTCAAGGTAGCGGAATCTCCCACAATTACCAGTTTCTTCCGCGCCCTTGTCATGGCCACATTCATACGCCGCAGGTCGGAAAGAAATCCGATTGTACCCTCCGGGTTGCTGCGTACCAGGGAGATATAGATCACATCCCGTTCCTGACCCTGGAAAGCATCAACAGTGTTGATAGAAAGATCACACCCACCCGCGAGGGGATGATGACGGAAATCTTCCTGTAGAGCCAGGACCTGGGCTTTGTACGGGCTGATGATACCGATGCTGATGTGAGAGTTGTAGCCGGGGTCGTTTAACAGACCAGTGAGGTGTTTTTCCAATAACTCCCGCTCTCCTTTGTTTTCCAGGCTGCTGCTCTCCTCTGGTTCCTCTTCCTGAAATCCGGTACCTGCGGTGTCGATAAATTCCAGCGGGATCGTGAGGTAATTTTCCAGGAAACCCAAGGTATGACAGGCAACAGACTCATGGGCATGTAACTGCTTCTTGTAAAAATAGCGGTTGGAAAATTCCATGATCGTGACATGCATGCGGTATTGAGTCTGCAAGAGACCGGCAGACTGCCCCGAGGCGAGGCAGGTTTCCATCAGGCTCACAGCCAGGCCTTCCTTTGCGGCTTTTAAGGATTTTATCGTCGGGGGCAGCTGACAGGGATCCCCGGCCAACACCACTTTATCCGCCTTCAGGATCGGGATCCAGCATGCCGGTTCC
>JAFGRV010000485.1 GCA_016934975.1 Spirochaetales bacterium
AATATTCCCACACCCGAACCGACCCCGACACCCGAGCATAGCAGTTATCAGCGGGGGCCGGACCCCTCTTTGGCCAGCATTTCAGCTCATCGAGGGACCTTTGCCACGGCTGAGCTTACCTTCCCGGCAGGCAATGGGTTTGGCGGTGGATTTATTTATTACCCGACCGATACCAGCCTCGGGACCTGGGCTGCCGTAGCAATTTGTCCCGGCGGATCAGCCAAATTTGCTAATGAGGAAACATGGATGGGGCACTGGCTGGCTTCTTTTGGATTTGTTGTCATCGGCATCGAGACGAATAACACATTTGATTACCCCGAATCCCGGGGAACACAGCTCCTCGCAGCGCTGGACTATCTGGTTCAGAAAAGCGCGGTGAAAGACAGGGTTGATCCTGACCGTTTGATGGTCATGGGCCATTCGATGGGCGGAGGCGGCACTTTTCATGCTGCTTTGACTAGGCCATCACTGAAGACGATGGTTTCACTTGCACCGTGGTTTAACTTCGATTTGACTCACCCGGATTTTAGCAGTCTCCAAATGCCGGCTATGATCATAAGTGCAAGGAACGACACAGTGGTAACCCCGGCCTCTGTCAGCTCTATGTATGATGACATCCCGTCAACAACGCAACGCGCCTGGGTGGAGCTTGCTGCAGATGATCACCTCGGATTTATCAAGGAAAATTATACCGAAATGCGGGTGCTCATTCCATGGATGAAGATCTTCCTTGATGGTGATGAGCGTTATGTCCAGTTCCTCTGTCCCATGGCAAACAGTTCGAACATTTCGATTTACAAAAACAGCTGTCCTTTGGTTCCGTAAATCATAATAAGCTGCACGTCTGTGTATTAAAACCACCGGGATCCGGGATTCCGGTGGTTTTTTTTGTTGCGCTTTCTGCTCATGCCGCGGAATTGGCCAACAACATCTTTTTGATGGCGACTTGCTCATAACTGGGGGGCATGAGTTTGACCATTGCTTCCTTGTTGATAAATAAGTGAATCTCTTAAAAGGATTAGTAAGAATATCTTGCATATTCTTGGATAGTTCCCCTCTCCTGCCTTGGTTTCTATCTTTGCCCCTCCTGTCATCAGTATTATGAGGCTCCATGGCCATATCCATAATAAAAAAGAAGACTTGCAATAATCCCACTATTTGTATAAAACTATTGTATAACCTGAAGCTATTTTCACGATATAAGTTTAGAATAGATAAAGAAATAACATCAAACGGAGATTGAGAGGTAGACTATGTGTGGTTTTGTCGGATTATTGAACTTAAAAAGCAAAAGAAATAATGAACAATTGGAGAATATTATTACGGAGATGGCAGGTTTTATCAAACACCGGGGACCGGACGCCTTCGGTTTATACCACAGCGGCCCGTGTTTTCTGGCCCATCAGCGGTTAAGCATTATCGATCTTTCCAATTCGGGGAAGCAACCCATGTCCAATGAGGACAAATCGGTCTGGATCGCCTATAATGGTGAAACCTATAATTTTAAGGATCTGAAACTGGATTATAAACTCGGGGAAAAGCATCACTTTAAATCAAAAGCAGATACGGAAGTGATCATCCATCTCTATGAAGAACTGGGAATAGATGTGTTAAAGCACCTCAATGGGATGTATGCCTTTGCTTTATGGGATGATAAAAAAAAGTCCCTCCTCCTGGCCCGTGATCCCTTTGGAATTAAGCCCCTGTTTTATACCATATCGGGGGGAGTTCTCTGTTTCGCATCGGAACTCAAGGCCCTTATCTCCTTTCCCGATTATACCCCCGGCCCCAGCCTCGAAGCACTTTATCATTTTTTAAGCTATGATTATGTTCCCGACACCCATACTGCCTTTGCCGGTATAAAAGAACTCAGGCCCGGACATATGCTTACTATCAGCATGGATCATCCCGAACCGGAAATAACCAGGTTTTTCGATATTGACTATGCAGTCGATCAAACAATGAATGAGGCTGATGCAATAGACATGTCTCTTGATTATTTGACTAAAGGGGTAGAGCGTCAGCTCATCGCTGATGTTCCCGTAGGGGTGATGCTCTCCGGAGGAATGGATTCAAGTGCTCTTACCGCGCTTATGGCGAAAATCCGGGGGAATTCGGACTTTCATACCTTTTCCCTTGCCTTTGATGATCTGAGTTTCGATGAATCTCCCTTTGCGAAAATTGTCGCCGATCAGATCGGGACGCATCATCATGAAATCCGTGTGACCCCGGAGAAGGTGCTGGACCTGTTACCCAAATACCTCACCTATATTGATGAACCCTACGCGGACGGTTCCGCGATTCCTACCTTTCTGCTGGCAGAATGCGCAAAGGATTATATTACTGTTCTTTTATCCGGGGAAGGGGGGGACGAAGTCTATGCGGGATATGATACCTATGCCGCGTATAAAGTGCGGTCGTTATACCGGAATTTAGTACCGGGGTTCCTTCGAAAAGGAGTGATCAAGCCCCTGGTGCATCTTCTTCCGGTTTCAGACAAGAAATTAAGTCTGGAGTTCAAGGCAAAGCGCTTTACCGAAGGAGCGGAGCTGGATGTTCCGACTTCCCACTTTTTCTGGCGGGCGGTTCTGTCCCCGGATGTGAAAAGAGAGGTTGTTTCGGGATTTGACCGGTTTAAGGATTTTCATTCTTCCGAGGAGTTTTTTATTAATGCCTATAAACATTGTAATGCAAAAGATGATTTGAACAGGCTGATGTATCTGGAATTTTCCTATCACCTTCCGGATGATCTCATGATCAAGAATGATAGAATGACCATGGCCCATTCCATCGAGGCCCGCGTCCCCTTTACCGATACCGACCTTGTCCGTTTTCTTGCCACTGTGCCTGTAAAACATAAAATGAAGGGAATGCGAAAAAAACATCTCCTGCGGAAAGGACTGGAAGGACTTCTCCCTCAAAATATTCTGGATAAAAAGAAGGTGGGACTTGAAATGCCTTATTCCAGGTGGTTCCGGACCGAATTGAGGGATCTGGCCGAAGATACGATGTCCGAAGAGCGTCTTGAAAAAACCGGATTGTTTAACGGGAAAAAGATCAGGCTTCTCTGGGACGAGCACATGGCCCTAAAAAAAGATCACGGCCGTTTTTTCTGGGGACTTTTGAATTATATGCTTTGGTATGATGTCTATATTGATAAACACAATTTTAAAACCTATCAATCAAAGGTAAGGGAACCAAGAAACTATAGCGGTAATTAATGAAAATACACAGGATAAAAAGGTTTGCAGTTTACTCACCGATGATGGAACTGAAATTATTTTCATAAAAGGAGAAAAACAATAATCATGAGCAATAAAAAGAAAATTGTCATTATTGGCGCAGGACCCGCGGGATTATCCCTTGCATATTACCTCCTCTGTAATAAAAAAAACAATATCAGTGTGACTGTTATTGAAAAAGAGGATGCTGTCGGCGGGCTCGCAACAGGGTTCGAGCATAAAGGACTCATCTTTGATTTCGGAAGCCACCGGCTCCATCCCACAACAAAAGAGCATTTGTTGAATGATATCCGGGGTATTTTAGGGGATGATCTTTTAGACCGCCCCCGGGATGGGAGAATGTTCCTTCTGGAACGGTTCGTAAAGTTCCCGCCACAATTGACAGATTTTATGTTCCATCTTCCCCTTTCCTTTTTTCTCGGGATAGTGGGAGATATGCTCTCTAAACCTTTTCGAAGAAAAATGAAAAACCCCCGCACTTTTTCGGATGTTCTTTTATATGGATTGGGAAAAACAATCTGTACTCATTTTTATTTTCCCTATGCCAAAAAATTATGGGGCCTTGCACCGGATGAACTTTCCGCGATCCAGGCTCAAAGACGGGTCTCTGCGAATAATATCGGAAAAATAATTATGAAAGTTCTTTCTGTTATTCCCATCTTCAGAAAAAAGGGGGCAGGCCGGTTTTTTTACCCGCGTAAGGGATTCTGTCAGATATTCGATGGTTTCGCTGAAAAAATTAAGGCGATGGGCGGGCGGATATTACTCTCTCATGAACTAAAAAGCATTGATCCCGGTGAGAAAGTCATTGTCGCAAAGCAGGACATTACAATTCCTTATGATCTTGCTTTCTCAACTATCCCGATTCCGGATTTTATCGGGGCATGCAAAGGGAAAAAGCCGGATGCAGTTTTGCAGGCATGTAAAAACGTGAAATACCGGGGCATGCTTTTTTGCTATCTTATTTTAAATACCCAACAATTCACTCGTTTCGACGCCCATTACTTTCCCCAGGAAAATGTATTGTTCTCCAGGTTATCGGAACCAAAGAATTACTCGGCATCAACATTACCGGAAGGAATAACAGGGCTCTGCGCGGAAATTCCCTGCGAAGTGGGGGGCACACTCTGGAAGGAAAAACCGGACAAAATCGCGAGTCTTGTCATACACAGCCTCAGGCAGGTGGGATTACCGGTGGATGGTCTTGTCGCGGAGTCTTTTCTTAAACGCACTGCCTTTGCCTATCCTTCATATGACCTTGATTTTGAGCAGCGTATTGAAACAATCGAAACATATCTCGACACACTTATCGATATCGTCTTTCTTGGAAGGCAGGCTCTTTTTGTCCATGATAATACCCATCATACCATAGAGATGGGGTATTGTGCGGCAGATTGTTTATCTCACCAAGGTGAATGGGATAAAGAGAAGTGGAACTCCTACAGGAAAGAATTTAAAGAGCATGTTGTGGAAGACTAAAAGGGTACTCATCTTTATTTTTTCTGACGCCTGTGTATAATTCTTAAGATGATTGCCACATAGATAAAAGAAAAAAGAGATCCGTATATTAAGATATAGATGAAATAATCTTCACCTTCGGTGAGGGAATCCATACCCCGGTGTGTTATGAAATTGAAAAGAGAAGGAATTCCCGAACCGGAATCATCTTTTTTATAGGATGTCATTTTTCTTTTATCTGTATCTTCGTATTTTGTTGAACGGGTGTCTTTTGTCGTATGGGATGTTCCTTTTTCCGAACTGGTGGTTTTGGTGTCTTTATTATTCGATGAAATCGGATCCGAATCCGAATCTTGATCTTTCACAGGCGTGGAAGTACACGATATGAGGAAAAGGGAGGCGAGGATTATGAGGAAGAAGATAAAAACTATTCTTTTCCGTGACGAGTGTGTATATTCTCTTTTCGATTGATACGGTTTAACACGATTCATTCACTATTAAAATACTCCTTTTAGGTGAAAAAACAAAATTTTTCACCGGTTGTAGTATAATTAAAATAACTATTTTAATTATAGTAATAATGAATGAAATTGTCAGGTTTTTTTTGTAAGATGAATCCGGATTATTACAGGAAATAACAACCAGGAAGAAGCTGTGAGACTAAAAACGCTGATAAAGTGTTAGTTTCTCCCGATACCTTTATAGATAAACCCGAGTTTTTTAGTCCGTTCACTATCGAGTACATTTCTCGTATCCATTATCAGGTTGCCCCGCATATGTTTCTTTGCTCTCTCCAGATCCAGGTTTCTGTATTCGTTCCATTCCGTACAGATGATAATCGCATCAACCCCGTCAATCGCATCAAATTCATCTTCAAAGTAGTTTACCCGGGGAGGGGGATAAAATTTCTTAAAGTTTTCAATTCCCTTCGGATCATGAGCCTTGATTGTACTGCCGGCTTCAAGGAGTTTTTCAACTATATTTATCGCGGGAGAATCCCTGACATCATCCGTTTCCGCTTTAAAAGCAAGCCCTAAAAGAGCGATTGATTTCCCATGAAGTGTTCCGAGATATTGTTTTAATTTAGCGACCATGAGATATTTCTGTTCTTCATTCGCTTTGATGACAGCCCGGACCACACTCATATCAACACCGACACTCTCCCCGATATGAATTAAGGCTTTCGTATCCTTCGGAAAACAACTTCCCCCGTAGCCGGGGCCCGGATGGAGAAATTTCGGGCTGATACGGCCATCCATCCCCATGGCCTTTGCGATCATGTGAATATCGGCATTTATCGCTTCCGCGAGATTTGCCATCTGATTTATAAACGTAATTTTTGTGGCAAGAAACGTATTGCTCGCGTATTTGATAAGCTCCGCCGTTTCAATATTGCACCATACGAAAGGCGTTTGAATAAGGTTTAAGGACCTGTAGATATCTGTCATATACTCTTTTGCCTGTTCCGTTTCATGGCCAATAATAATTCTGTCGGGGTGAAAAAAATCATGAACAGCTTTGCCTTCTCTTAAGAATTCGGGGTTTGATACGATATCAAAATCCCGGAATCCGGATTCCTTTTTTATTGTTTCTTTAATCCATTTATTAGTACCGATAGGAACCGTTGATTTTGTGACGATGACTTTGTACTCTGATATGTTGGCAGCGATGGATTTTACTACCGACGTTACCTGGGAAAGATCCACATCCCCGTTATCTTTCGGGGGGGTTCCCACGGCGATAAAAATAACTTCCGCGCTCTTTATCGCATTGTCCAGATCCGTCGTGAACTCAAGACGCCCGGCTTTAATATTTCTCTTTAAATATTCTCCGATTCCCGGTTCATAGATCGTGGGAATACCCTGATTGAGGGTATTGATTTTATTCTCATCTATATCAACCCCGATAAGACTATTTCCGAAATCAGCAAGACCGACCGCCGCGACCAGCCCCACATACCCTGTTCCAATAACTGTAATTCTTTTTGACATAACGGGAGTATAAGAGAATAAAAAAGACTCTGTCAAGACATTTTGGAGACGGATAAAATATTTTATGCCAGTTTTTTCAACATAAGAATGCCACCGCTGCTTTATGACCGGATTTCCCGGGTGGCTTTTTTTAAGTGAGTAGAATCCCGAAGATTTGACAAATTAAAATATAAACCTATAATTAGAAGAGAGTTTTTAAACTATGTTCAATGAGGTGGTGTATGGCGGGTAAAAAAAGTAAATTAAACCAGATTATTGCCGTGGCGAACGGAGAAAAGAGCAGGGCCAAAAAGATCATGACAAAAATATATCAGAAGCTCGATAAGGAAGTGCTCTTTAGCGGAATCAGTAAAACCTATGAACCGATTGATGAAGAGGGGGAGGAGCTTCCCAAAGAGGAAAAATTTATTCAAATAGGTGTTGATGATTCCATACAGGAAGTAAAATCGTCACTAAAAGAGATGTTCAATGTTGTGGCGACACAAGATGTGGCCAATTGTATCGCCAAGGCCGCGATAGAGGTTGATGGTAAAGTGATAGCGAGTGATGTTCCCGTCACCCATCTGCTTTTTCTGGAAAAACAACTGGAAGATATTAATACCTTTGTTAATTTGCTCCCCACCCTGGACCCGACGGAAAAATGGACCTATAATGAGCAGACCAATTGTTTCGTGAGTGAAGAAAAGAAAACAATCCGTACAAAGAAAACTCCGGAAGTCATCGTAAAATATGATGCCACAGATAAACATCCGGCTCAGACAGAGCTCATTTATATTGATAAGCCGGCAGGGTACTGGCATACCATTAAGTTTTCAGGGGCAACGACAAAGAAAAAAAAAGATGAGCTCCTTGAAAAAATCAGAAAATTACAAAAAGCAGTGAAGTATGCCAGGGAAGAGGCAAATAATACCGAAGTAGAGAAATCGAATATAGGAGATCTTATTTTAGATTATATTTTTGAATAGAGTAGTGCACCGGTCTTTTGACCAGTGCGCGAGATTTAATCTTAATCTTATTTTTATGAAAGGTATGATATTGACCGAAAGGTTTTGCAGGTTCGAATCCTGCCCCCTGTACCGGACAGATTTTTTCATAACATCTGTCAGGTACAGGGGTGGCGAAAAGGCACACGCGGTATCATTACCTTGCAGAAGCTTAGACTATTACTCTAAGCTCAAGTATTGTTGCTGTTGCTACAATCGAGGAGTAAGGCAGCATGCTGATCGATCGTGGGTTCGAATCCCACCCTCTGCACCGTGCGGATGGAATAGCTGACAGATTAAAAGCCGGCATTAATCCCCGGGGTGCAGAGGTGGCCAAGCGGAAAGGCAGATCATCTTAACTTCATACCTTACTTTAAACGGATATTTGTGTAGCAAGTAAATTCAGCAATCCCGGGCCCCTTTTAACAGGTTACGTTTATGGGGGCCGTTTTTTTTTAAAGTTAAATATTTAGTAAGTATTCAGCTTTTAAAAAAAGAAACACGGAGTTTGCAAATCATTCATTTTAATCATATTCTTTATTCCTTAACATTATTAACCCAAACAAAATTATCTTGAAACATTTGGAAATACGATTTTTACTGATCAGATTGTTGTTAAAACTTTAAAAATCGATTGTCCACATTTTCTTATACTTGAGATATATCTTCGCTGAAGTCCACTTGTAATTAAAGCAAGGTGATGAGGCTGTTCAATAACCTCTATATGTAAAGAAATTATAATAGAGAAACACGACATAAAGAGTCGTTATAATTATGTTTGGGGGTGCGGGCAACAGTTGCGGATAGCTGTATTGATTCATGCTATAATAAAAAAAAATGGCTGGATTAATAAGAATTATAGTATTTATAATATTTCCGTGGTATAATGAAAATTAAATATGAGACCATTCAATAGCAAGGGGAATATAATGAAAAGTTATGTTACAAATTATCTTTCTATTTTTTTAATATTATTACTTATAGCCTTTTTCTTTTCTGCCTGTCCGACCTCAACTACTGATACTCCACCAGATATATCCGGTGGTGACGATTATGAGCCGGATAATACAATTCAGACTGGAAATTTAATAACAGAAGGTGAGAGTCAGGATCATACATTTCACAATTCAAATGATAATGATTATATGCAGTTTACTGCTCAAAAATACAGGACCTATCGAATTCAAACCTTTTCCCCTGTGGATAATGTTGATACCGTACTTTATCTTTATAATACAGATGGGATTACTGAACTGGCATATAATGATGATAATAATGCCAAATCCAGGCGTTCTATGTCATACATTCCGGATAATGAAAAAAAAGCTATTAGATCTTTGCAATCGACAATTACCTGGACATGTTTAGAAAGCGGAACATATTATATTATGACAAAATGTTATGATGAACAAACAGGAAGTTATTCCATTCTTTTAACAAATCTAAGTCTTAGCCCTCTCTCCTGGTGCGGATACAATTGGTTCGATGACCAAAGCGGGCGCTGGGGTTTTCAGGATACAGATTATGTAATGACCGGACAGGGTCTGGAATCTATGGCAGATACATTCATAGATGATACTTTATCAGATTTTTACGTTGAAGTAGATATCGCTAAAATTACCGGAGACGAATATTACTCCTTTGGAATCTGGTTCCGTGGAACAGACATAGATAATGGATATACATTTTGTATTACCTTAGCAGGATCATTCAGTTTATGGAAATCGCAGAATGGTGATTCCACTGCGATCGAACCCTGGTATTATACTTCCAGTATTATTAACGATCCGGGTACTTGGAATACCATTGGAGTAAATGCAGTCGGCTCATCCATAGCACTTTATGTAAATTCAACACTCATCGGATTGTATAGTGATTCCTCCTTCTCTTCCGGGAGTATCGGTCTCTTTGCATACGATCAATCTGATACACCATATTCTCTTGTACATTACAGAAATTTTATTATAGCCGAAGCCTGGACACCTCCACAAGTGGCTCCGACTCATGAACCAACCCCGATACCAACAGATGTTCCCACGGCAACACCTGTCCCGACTCAAATTCCAACACCGGAACCGCCATTTCCACCAGGCACAGTGTATATACTCCCTGAAACTTTAACAGTAAGCGAAGGGACTCAATTCAGTTTTGATATTTATGCAAATACAGATACAGAACCATTGGGTGCCTGTAATATCAGGCTTTTCTATGACTTCGATGTTATGGAGCCCTTTGGCGAATCGCATTTTGGTGTCGTACTGGATAATGTTCTTGCTGGTGCGAGATATTCAACTATGTTCGGTAATTTATGTATAATTGGCAATACAATAATATTAGGTTCTGCTCCGAATTGCCTGAGCATTGGGTTGAATGATCCTTTGGATACAGATGAAGTACCAAGCGGGCTTGTTCATATTGGTGTTTCAAATTTTATAACTAAAGAAGTGGATGCCGACACAGAAGTGACAATATCAGTTGCGGTGACAAAACTAGAAAATATCGATGGCCAAACAATCGGTATACCCGCGGGGAATGAATTGAGAATACAGATTCTTAATAATTGATATGTACCGACCTTTGAGTTCTGATAAGATTTTCAATCCATATTATTTCTATGGAATTTTATTTATTAGGTAGCAGGAAATCAGTTTTTTAGTATTTTATTTCCGGTTTTAACATCGCGGTTTTGGGGTTACTTTCTCAAAAAATCGACATTTCCTCATTTATTTTTGAGAGAATCCCCTCTTTTGCCATAAGCTTGTTACCGCTTATAGTAAAACTCGAAGGGAAGGAATTGGGTGATCCGAAATTGACAGAGACAATTTCACCTTCTATTTCGTAGGTTCCTTCGTATTGCATGGGCAGCCGCGCCTCTGCCTGAAGTATTTCTTCGATTGATACTGTGCCGTCATCTTTAAACAGCCATGACCAGTTTCCGTAGAATGTTGATTCTTCGGTCTTTTCCATTTTCCAGTATCCGGTTATGGAAAATTCACTTTTCTCCATCGTTTCCTCCGTATCTGTTGATATTTCAGGATAATCATTGTAATCGAAATCCTCATTTACAATAAAATCGTATACTTCATCAATTTTTAAAGCCCACCGGGGAGATGGTATCTCGTATTCGGTAATAAGGTAAAAGACTTCCTTCACGGTTTCTTTGGGAGGTACTTCAAGGTATACGGGAGTGCTTCGATTTTCATCTGTCATATCTTTGTAAGTTTGAGGATCAAGATAAATCGTGGCCAGTAATGTTTTTTCTTTTTCAGTCGTGTTCCTTGCAGTGACCGTAAACTCAAGGATGTCATTAAACTCGGATTTCCCGTTAATTACTTCTATTTCAAGTCCGCTCTGTTTTATTGTCTCCCCACTCACATTGAGTATTGAGAGTAAAAGGAGAGCGATTATTATTGCAATATAACGTTTCATATCATTATTCCTTTCATTTGTAATGCTCTGAATAATTATGATGCGGCTTGTTGATTCGCCGGTTCCTGTGTATCTTTTATTTTCCGGATAAGTTTATCCGCCGCTTCATGAAATGCGATTGATGCAGGTCTGTATTTGAATCCGGAAATAATCCCAAGGCCGCTGTTCACCGTATCATGCATAAAGTGCGAAAAAAGTTTTACATATGCTTCTTTATTAATAGTATTGTCCGGCTTCCGGTAGTAGAGATGTTCGAGTCTGAAGGTTTGCACCATTGTCGAGAGCTGTTTCGTTATCACCGGGTAAAGAGTTTTTATCAGCTTTAAATAGCCTCGTTTATATATTTTGTTTTCTTCCACTAAATTTTGTATTTGTTTGTATTTATCTCTTACCATCGTCCCCCTCACGGTTTTCCGGACAGGGATAAAATTATTTAAAAGCTTAAGCATGGTTTCCGAATGAAAAAGTTTATAGAGAGAAAAATAAAAAAGAAGCAGCCCGGCTGTATTTTTTACGGTTTTTTGAAGATGAGATGCCTGGTTATTAAGGCTGATGAGTAATTTACTGATTTCCAGATCGACACGCTTGTTTGCCGGCGACACATTTCCCACAAAGAACAGGCGCTTCGCGTTTTCCTGTTTCCCTATGGCTGCCTCAAGGAGCTGAATGATACGTAATGCTCGTATTCGCAAGGGATCTGTATTAATGTGGTTAAAGAGGGTTTTAAGGGATTGAATCTGCACCAGGGTAAAAATCTTTCTTCCTTCGGGGATAGTACCTTTAATATTCGTGTAATAATTATCTTTTGACATCCGGTACCGGATGATATTTCCCACGTATTCTCCAAGATCATCGATGAAAAGGTCAAAGGAATCTTTATCCGAGCGGTGTATAAGAAAATACTTGATAAGATCAAATGTTTTTTCAGGGATTTTACTTTTTATGGCAAAAGCCTTAAGCTGTTCTTCTTTAATAAATTCCACCATATCCAGCATACTTCTTAAAATATTTAATGTGACTGATGGATTCGCCCGGAGGAGATCAAGAGTCGGATCGCTGGGAATAAATGCAAGGTGTTCAATATGAGAGATTTTATTCGGATGAATTCGTGCCGGTTTGGGAGAATTCCGGTTATAATTCCCGATCACATCCTCGGGATTAAAATTTGCACCGGGATTTCTTATATATTTATTATGCCAGATATAAATCGGAAGTTCCGGTGTATAATCCAGGAGGGCTTTTATGTATCCTCCTGCGGAAACATGAGCTGTCGGTTCGGAGTTTGTGACAATAATCAGACTTCCCATAAAAGGAAGGAATGAGAGGTTATCCTCATCCCTGATCCCCGCGGGCATATCAAAAATAAGCAGATCGTATTGGTCGGTAATCTGCTTTGCAAAATCCTGAAAAAGTTTTTTCCTGAGGATTTTTATATCCTGCTTCATCAGTTTTGAGGTTGGAAAAAGAAGGTGAAAGCCATGAAATACCTGTTTTACATAGGGATCAAGGGTTTTCCCAGCGGTATTAAACCCCTTTTCAAGAATAATTTTCTCACTTTCCGCAAGATCAAGAAGTATTTCAATGTCGGAAAGCGGATCCAGATCGATAAGCCCGATTTTATATCCTTTTCGAGCATAGTAAAGCCCCAGATTCACCGCGGTCGTCGTTTTCCCGACGCCGCCCTTACCGGAACTTATAGCGATTGATTTCTTTTTAAACTTTTCCATATATTTATTCATCTACCCCTCCCGGTTAAATAAATAATCAACTCGTTTACTACAATCGGAAATACGTATAATTTCACACATTACCAGTATATACTATATTGTCGATAATGTCAGCATTTTTATAAAGGGAGAAAATGTGCTATTTAAAGGTGAGTTACTTCAATAATCTTGTTGCTGAGCATCCTGTCATCTTCAAATACAAAATAACCCTTGATTGCAGTACCGGCAAGTACCATGGGGAGCCAGAGGAGGTCATCTTCCCACATCCGGTCATAGGGAATTTCCGAAAGTGAAAACCAGTAAGGTATTGCCTCATCGGTTTCCGTCATTTCTCCCCGGTAATCATCGGCTACAAAAACCGAGCCGAAAAGTGAATAACCGGAGGTAAAGAGAAAATGAAGCTCTGCCATCTTTTTCAGGTTTTCGGGGATTATCCCGGTTTCCTCTTCCGTTTCCCGGATTGCAGCTTCCATTTCCGTTTCACCCGGTTCTATCCGGCCCCCGGGGGCATTTATTTTTCCGGCACCAAGGCCCTTTTTTTTATGAATCAACAGAACCTTGTCCCGGACCACGAGATAACAGAGCACTGCTTTTTCTGTAAATAAATGAGTTTCCCAGTTCATTGTGTCTGCACTCTTCATGCATCCTCCGGATGTATTGGTTCCATATGGATAGTCGCATCAATATTCAGGCGTTCTTTTATTGTGTTTTCCAGTTCCGATGCCAATTCATGGGCCGCGGAAAGTTGAATATCCCCACGCATCCTGATATGAAAACTGAGCTCGGTATGACTGCCATATTTGTGAATATGTACATGATGGATCTGTATAATCTCGGAATTGATCTCAGCTGCGATTGTCTGCACGCTCTTTATAAGATTTTCCGGACATTTTTCACCGATGAGGGGACTTGCCCCTTCTCTCAAAATAGTTAAGGCGGCATAAAGGATAAATAAAGCGATAATCATACCAAGAATACTATCAATCCACCAGAAATAATTCCCCAGGAAAATACCGACTAAAATTATCCCGGAGGTTATCGCATCACTTTGATGATGCCATCCGTCTGCCTTGAGAGACCCGGAGTTTGTTTTTTTTGCAGCCCAGAATGCGAAAATTGCCATTCCTTCTTTTATAACCACGGAAAGCAGGGTCACAATGATTGCAAAAAGCCCGAAGGTGGCGCTGCCTTTATCAATGAGCTTCTTTATTGATTCAACCAGGAAATTGAATCCCACGACTCCGAGTAAGACACTTATGATAATCGATGCGATGAGTTCGGCCCGCTCATGACCGAAGGGGTGCTCTTTGTCCGGTGGTTTTGATGACGCCCGTGCTCCGATTAATACGACGATGGAGGTGATGGAATCGGAAAGGGTGTGCCATGCATCGGCGACAATGGCGACGGATCTTGTTGTTATTCCGGTCCAATATTTCAGGGAAAATAGTAAGATGTTAGCTACGATAGATATCCACCCTTCTATGTAAGCCAGCTTTTTAAATTTTTGTTTCATGTTCTCTCCATCTGATTTCCGTTTTAACATGTCTCATCCCTTAAATAGCAATTAATCTATATTTTCAATTATTTTACCTAAGAGTACTGTCAATTGGTTTATCTCTGCTTCCGAAAGGTTGCCTGTCATTATCTCCGCGAATTTATAATGAATAGTATCATGCAAGGCTGCAAGTTTCTGTCCTTTTTTTGTAAGGATGATATGAAAAAAACGCTTATCCTCTTCCGATTGCACTTTCTGAATATAGCCGTTTTTCTCAAGTTTGTTGACAAGTGCCGTTGCGGAAGGTTTGCTCACATCGATCTTTTCCGCCAGCTCGGTGATACCGGGCTGGTCGAGATGAAATATTTCATCGAGACAGTAAAGCTGCCGGGGTGAAAGAGTGGAGAGATCGCTCTTTTCTATGATTTTTCTCTCATATTCTTCGATATGGTGAGTAAGTTTTTCTATAAGGTGCCCCAGGGGCGGTGTTTCTTTCATCTTTGTTTCTGCTATACCCAATTGTTTCGAGTTTGTCATTTCCCGGCACTATCTCAGTGTCTATAAATACTTATAGTGAAAGGAAATGATAAACTATCTGCAATTGGAAATACTGACAGTTTATCAAGTTGTCAGTATGATAGTTAGTGTGAACTAACCATACCGTGCAAATATAATGAAATTCCCGGGACATGTCAAGTTGGGGATACTTTTTTCTTGACAATATAAAATCATTTGGAATAAAATATATTATTATAAAAATTAAAATCGAAAGAAGGTAAAGATATGTTAGATAAGAAACAAAACCAACAAAGCAATACTAATAAGAATCGGAAACAACCGATAAATCCGGTCCCCGAAGAAAATAGTATTTTTTTCCTTCAACGCGCCATCGGGAATCAAGGGGTAGGACAATTATTCAAAGGAAATACGATTCAAAGAATGGAAAATGATTCGATAACTCTTGACCAGATCGGTTTCATGGTAGAAGTTAAACCCCAAGTCGAAAGGCAGGCGAGTAGAAAGGGCATAGATACCGGAATATCCACCATGAACACTCACTATAAAAAAATTATTGAGCATTGTAAACTAAATGAAATCCCCGCAGCGACGCTTGCTCAGGATCTGAATAATAAGGCCAATATCGTTAAACTGGGTAAAATACAACTCGGATACAGGGTATTTTTTTGGAATGATCCGATGAAATACAGCCGGTCAATTACCTTAAGTGGTGAACCTGCAAAACAAGCCATGGCTTTTCAGATCTGGGGTTTGCATGAACAGGAGCAGACTCATCAGGACATTATTTTTAAGCAGGTGACATTAGATATTGAGGATTTTGGGAGATATGGAGTAACCTAGACTGTTTAGTTTTTGTTGATTAATCCATGTTTTCATTGTTACGTTAATGTTGTGAGATATTCTTTTACACACATGGAAATATCAAGCCTCTGCTTATAGATTTGTAGGAATGAAAAGCATAGGGAAGGTAAAGAGTCCGTTGCAAGTTGGGTGGGGTGGTGAAATAGTCTTGAACTTTGAGTAATTTTCTGATTAAATGGAATTCTGTTTAAGCGGATATATTGCTTATATTATGGGATGATGTGTAATAAGATGTTAAAATTGGGATGGGTAAAATGAGAAAATACATCTCCTATTGTGGCCTTTATTGCAAAGACTGTATTCCCGGCAATCATGACTTATTTGAAACAATAAAGAAGTTGGAAAATATATGTGATGACATAGGCCTTGAGGAATATACTTGTTTTAAGTCAAAAATAAATCCTTCGTTTAAAGAATATTCAGTTTTTAGAAATTATCTTAAAGAACTAAAAAAACTTAAATGTTCCGGCTCATGTGTTGAA
>JAFGRV010000486.1 GCA_016934975.1 Spirochaetales bacterium
AAGGTATACCTGGGGCTTTAGTATGTTTGCGTATAGTTTTTTTATGAAGGAATGAATTGTATAGGACAGGAATGATAACTCTTTTATTGATTTAACAATTAAATACTGTAGAAAATCTTATATTTCAGTGAATAAAAAGAAAAAATTTTAATAGTAACAATCTGTTTATATCCGCGTAATCAGCAGTTTCCCTTAAACTTCCCGGGCAGGCAGGAACATAAACGTGCCTTTCCATCAACCTTGGTTACAAACTCCGTTTTGTTGCGAACCGCCGCATCAGCTTGAGCTAAAAAGTTTGTTTTGTGGTAATCCACCCCATTAGTCCGTAAACAAATCCACGAACTCCTGTTTTATCACATCCACAAGCCCCTGGTCCGTGATTTTTATTTCCGGTATTACCGCGAGCTGTATAAATGAGATCGCCATGAAGAGATTTTTCTCGCATCCGATGGTGTGAAGCACCTCTTTTTGCTCTTTGAGGGTTTGAACAACATGGAAGAGGTTTTTGTGGGACATGAGCCCCGCGATGGGAAGCTCCAGGCGCCACAAAACTTTTCCTTTATTAACGATGACCATCCCCCCGTTCATTTTTTCGATTTCCCGGACTGCCGTGGTAATGTCTTCGTCATTCATTCCCGCGACGCTGATGTTATGTGAATCGTGTCCCACGCTTGTTCCCGCGGCACCGGTGAGGAGGCCTGTTCCTTTTACAAAACCGATGGAATATCCCGTGCCGGTATGGCGCTCGAAAATAACGATCTTGGCGATATCTCTTTCCGGATCGGCTGCGACGCAGTTGTTTTTTATCGTGGGTTTCAGAATAAGTTCTTTTGTAAAGAGAGAACCTTCGGTCATCTCGATGACACGGATATTTTTTTCCTGTGCCGGCACTGCGAGGTCTTTTGTCGTAAAGGGGGGCAGGGTGATGCGGCCGATGTTTAAGGGAATATTTTTATAAATTCCCTGCATGGGATTCAGGAGGGTCCCGTCTTTGACGACGACTTCCGAATCTTTTATAACCGATGTTATGTTGAAATCCTTTAGATTATCCAGGACCACCATGTCCGCTTTATATCCCGGGGCAATGGCACCCATACTTCTCAAGTTAAAATACCGGGCTGTATTTATCGTTGCCATGCGGATTGCGATTACCGGATCAATTCCTTGTTTAATACTGTGGCGTATCAAATAATCGATATGTCCGTGATTCATGATATCAAAGGGATCTCTGTCGTCCGTGCAAAAGGAAAAACATCCGTGGTTTAAAAGGGAGACCGCGGGGATAAGTCCATCCAGGTTCTTCGCGGCGCTCCCTTCCCGGATAAAGATCTGCATGCCTTTGGATGCTTTTTCCAGGGCCTCTTCTTTTGTTGTGCATTCGTGGTCGGACCTTATAAAGGCGTCGATGTAGGCGTTCAGGGGTTTTCCCGTGAGTCCCGGGGCATGACCGTCTATTTTCTTGTATTTGTGCCGGAGAATCTCGATCTTTGTAATGAGCTCCCTGTTCATATTCAACACCCCGGGGAAATTCATCACCTCTCCCAGGGCTATGATCCGCTGCGGATATGTATCGACAAATCCGACAATATCCTCCGGTCCGAGATAGGAGCCTGCGGTTTCCATGTGGGTGGCGGGAACTGCGGATGGAATCGCGATGTAGACATTCAGGGGAATACCTTCGGTGGCATTTATAATGTATTCGATCCCCCGGATCCCGAGCACATTGGTAATTTCATGGGGGTCCGCGATCACTGTTGTTGTTCCCCGCAAAAGAATGGCTTCGGCGAATTGCTGGGGTGCAAGCATGGAACTCTCGATATGGAGATGGGCATCGATAAACCCCGGCACTACATACCCGCCTTTCAGGTCAATTATTTTTTTGCCTGATGTATAATCCCCGATACCGGCGATCCGTTTTCTGTACAGAGCGATATTTGTCTCCTCGATTTCACCGGTAAAAACATTAACAAGATGTAAATTGGTAAGAAGTACATCCGGTTCTTTATTTCCCAAAGCAACTGGTATAATATCTCTTATCTTCATACTTATAAATGTAGTAAAAAAAACTCCCGGAAGCAAATAAAAATAGGTGAGTATAAAACACCCCGGGTCCTAAAGGGAAAAGAACCCGGGGCAAAATGAAATTATTGTACAGCAAAGGATGAAGATACGGATTCACCAATAAGTGCCCCGGTCGCTCCATCGAGTACCCGGGTCTTCCTGAGCATACCTGTACCTTTTCGTTTTGGTTGTAATATATAGGAAATGATATTGTTGTTCGTAACGCTGCTCCCCATACATGTGAGGATGAGAGTTCCTTCTTCGAGGCTATAATCAAGGATGCCTTTGGTTTTGATAAGATTATCAAGACTCTTGACATCAACCTCGCATTGTGACGGAAGAGGCTCCCGGATAATGAGCAGATTGTATTGTTTGTCTGATGATAACGAGAGTTTCACCGTGAGTGGTTGTCCGATTGTGCCTTCTTTGGGAAGGGATTTTGTAACACCTATCAACCCTTTTGTGTCACCGGCATCCTTTCCCCATTCGTTTGTTTCCAGAATCACCGATCCCGTGAGATTGCCTGAATAAGTGACTTCCACTTTATTTTCTCCCGGGGCGAGGAAGCCGGTGATTTCATAATAGTTCAGTTTTGCCGCGGACAGAAAGGGATCCGAGGGATCAATCTTGACAGTGGTTGTTGTTTTCCCGTTTATTTTGATGGTTATCTCGCTTTTTGTTTCTTCCGCGAAAACCCCTGCTTTCAGCAAGGCCCTGATGGCATTTGCCGTCCCGATTTCATTATGCCATGCGCCCCAGGCCTCCCGGGTGGAAAGAAGCCATGTGATTCCTTCTCTTAAAATTGCGATATTGTTATCCGGTCCGTACTCTGCCAGGAGTGTCAGTATCCGGGCATTAAGCTCCACCATACCGCCATAGGCATGATACCATTGGGGTTCCCAGTATCCCCTTCGCTTCAGGGTAATAAGATGAGCGATGCTTTGTTTCAGGACCTCCTCTATGGAGGCGTCCTGCGCATATTTCTGCCAGTACATAAGCCCCTGGAGTGTCGCGGCAACAAACATCGGTTCTTCCGCACTTCCCGTCAGCTTTTTTACTAACCGTTCTTTGAGTAGACGGATAGTGGATTCGAAAGCAGAAGGATCGTTAATGAGTAACAAAGCCCGGGAGAGGACCTCGAATATTTCCGCGCTTAAGGCATAATCTGTCTGTTCATTATATACATCCCAGAAATAAGCCCCTTTTGACGACCAAAGCCCGGATTGATTCTTTTTTGAAAGGATAGAGCGGATTGCTTTATTCATTGTCTCATCATTCACTATTATTCCCGCCTGTTTTATTTCCAGCAAGCCCCGCAAACAATAGAGAGTGTAGTAAAGATTATTCCCATTTCCGGAAGAATCCTGTTCCTGTACATCCTGACGGGAGAGAGAATACCAGTCCCAGGCTCCATCGCTGAGCTGGGAAGATGAAAGGAGAAGCCCTGCGTATTGAAGGCGTTCTTTTAATTGAGTTTCTTCGTCTGTGCCGTGTTGTGATGTCTGCACATAATCTAACAAGGCGCTATTCATTATCGCCGATGCAGCCACAGCCCACGGTGTATACCAGGGTTTTATATCAACGGCGTACCAGGCCTGGAATGCGGGAAATACGGAGGGGAGAGAAACGTTCAGGAAACCGGTAAAATAATCCGAGGAAGGATCTCTGTATACACTGCCTGTAAATTTGTTCCGTGAATCTATTGTTTCTCTCACAAGATGAATTTCAGGATCTCCCTGGGGAAGAATATAAAGGCTCTTCTGCTCCGCATCTGAGAATTTTCCTCCCTTTGTCCGGATCGAGACGGTGTAGCTGTTACTCCCGCATGTGGTTCCCTGAATTTCCCATGCAACATGTGTTATTTCTCCCGCCTTGAGGCTGATGTCGATGGTTTCTTTCCCCCGGATGTTCAAATCTTTCGATTCCAGTGTTGCCGTGCAGGAAAGAGGGGCGTCCGAAAGATTCCTCAGAAGGGCTTTCGCGGTGATAGTATCGCCCTTTGTCATGGCAGCCGGGAAATCGGCCCGGATGAAGAGGGGCTGGGTGACACGGATCTCTTTTTTTACAAGGCCGATAAATCCGTGTTTATCACTTGCGAGTATGGATAGTTTCTGTGTTGTTATCTCTTCCGGCAGGGTAATGTCTACTTTCGCTTTTCCGTTTTTCGTGACCATGGCGGGGTCCCAGAACGCGGTTGCCGGAAACTCCGTCCGGATGACAATTGTCGTAGTCTGCTGAGCATCTTCCCCGTTTTTCCTGTTTTGTCCGTCTTGTACTTCATCCAGGCTCTTGTCTTCCATGGGTTCGGTTTCCATTGCCATATCATAATCAGGATTTTTAGTTGCCGAAGAAAAATCATCGCCCATTTCGGAAGAATCCATAGATTTCTCGAATTTTTTGTCTCCCCCTGCCGTGGCCATTTCTTCATCCGCGGCATAGTTGCCATCCGCATCGTCTTTGGACCGGTTAGAAAAGACAAAGGGACCGGGGCCTTTCCATCCCCAATTGGAATATGCGATATCCCGCCAGGGACTTCCCCAGTTTCTGTCTACAACCGGCCATGTGAGAACCCCCGCTCCCCCGGAGGCGATTACTTTTGCCTGGGGGTTATAAAAATGAGTGAGAGGTGCTTTCACAAAAGGGTCTAACAACGATATGACCGCATCATCAACAACAGAAACTCCCAATGATTTTTCCCCTTCACCTCCTTTTACGTTGATGGTAAACGAGACTTTTTCACCCGGGGCTCCTTCGGGTTTAAAGTTTTCCACGATAATTTCCAGTTCTTTGTCCGGATAGAAAGTCACGTGCTGGCCTTCGGTAATAAATCCTGCCGTATCCACGGTATATGGAGAAGCTGTTCCTTTTTTAACCGCACAACAGTAAAGATTGACCAGCATGGATCCCCATGTAGGGGCGGTAATAGTTCCTTCTGCTCTGGCCCCGGTATTATCCTGATTCACCGGGATTGTGGTGGATTCGACTAAAGCTCCGGAGATGTCGGTGAGATCCACATGGATTACTTTTTCCAGGGGAATGTATTCAGGATCAAACCGAAGGGTTATTTTCGTCTTTGTACCGGCATCCTGCGGTAAATCGGAGACTTTGGAGCTCATGGGTTTCCGGATTTCCAGGGGGATATAGCGTTCACAGAGGATCGGTTCCATAACAGGGCTTTTGACTACCGCATTCACGGCATACGGAGGCATAATGAATTCAAAGACTGCAACCCCCTTGGAATCGGTAGTAACGGTTTTCTTTATCTGTCCGCCGTCTCCTTCAAGAATAAGGGGAATATCAGCGGCAGGCTGTTTGTCGATATCAACCACTTTGATAAGTGCCTGTACGGTTTCTCCTTCGGGGTATGAGTCTTTGTCGATTTCCATGACAGCGGTAAAGGGCCGGGATGTATAGAGCATATCCCATTCGATTTCATCTTTCTGTCCGTAACTGTCCGTGACTGTCAGGTTCATTTTTATCTCATTTTCCGGGATTAATGCCTTCCGTATCACATCCAGCTCTGTTTTGTCCAGTGTTATGTTGTAAACATGTGTTTCGGAAGAATACTCTTTTTGAAAGATTTCCTTTTTCTCCGGATCTTTCACTGTCATTACAAGGGTCGATTTTTTTACCTCGCCCCCCGAGAAGTAGCTGAGGTTCACTTCCGCATCCAGAGACGTCTGTGTTGTGGTGAGATAGCGTTTTAACGTATGACTGATATTGATAACAGGAGGCACAAACCGTTTTACCCGAAGCCTGGCTGTTTCGCGGGCTTGTTCATACAAGACAACAAGTTCGTAGTCGCCTTCGGGCATATGAGCCGGAAGGGGGAGAGTCATGGCCCCGACGCCGAACTCATCGGTCTTCATAAAGTCTCCCGAGTATATTTTTCCGTTTAAATCCTGAAACAGGAGTTGAATTTTTGCGTCCGCAATAGGGGAATACTCCTGCTTTAATTCCCAGGCGACAAGGCGTATAAAGATATCCTGGCCCGGATTATAGACACCTCTGTCCGTATAGACATAAAGACGCTCTGCTTTAAAACTTATTGTCCGGGAATTACAGGAAAACGGCTTCGTTACCTGATATCTTGTGTTGTTTTTAATAAGTTCGGCATATAATGTGTGACCGCTCTCATTTCCCGGGACAAAATCAAAAATGCAGGTTCCGTTTTTATCAGCCTTGCCTACGTCCTTGTCGTTCACTTTTACGACCGCTCCTTTTGCCGGGGTAAAATCCGGGGTAAAGAGAGTGACATGTATTTTTGTCGGAGATTGCGACCAGATCTGGTATGGATAATTGATAATGCAGACAAGTTGATTTTCCCCGGTCACTTCTCCGGCTCCATTGGCAAAAAGAGCTATGGGAAGGAAAAGAAGAAGGAAAATATGTGTTCGTAAAAAATATGTTTTGTTTCTCATGGTATGCTCCTTGAAAATTTATAAATCTCTCTCTATGACTCCATTTTTCGGAGTATATCTTCTATTATATAAGGTGAGGAGGAAATTCGCTACATAATCTCATCTTCATAATATATTTCCTCATAGTATCTTACCTATTTATTACGAAAAAGTGAGGGTTTTGTAACATAACAAATCATAATGACATCCTTAAAACAACGCTTGTCTTAAAAAAAATCTCAAATTCCACTTGAAATGGTTTTAACAAAGACTATACAATCTGATTAGGTGCAAAACTCAAGATAAGGAGAAAAAAATGAAACCCATAAATAATTGGAGTAAGAACGAAAAAATGCAATTTCTTGATAATATTCGATGCAGTGAAGATCGATTTTATACTGATTATACGGAAGAGCTGACTTATTTATTAAAAGATCCGGACCCCGAGATCCGGGCAGATATAATAGAGATTCTGTGGGATATGCCGGAACGAGTGTATCTTACACTCTTGCGTGAATTATCGGAAAATGATCCGGATCAGAATGTCCGGATACAGGCGATTGCCGGTCTTGGCAGGTATATGTATGAGCTCGATGCGCTTTTGCTCGACGGGGATGATCTGTTTTCAGATTATGAAGAAGAAGAAATTACGAAAGAAGATCTTTTTTCCGTAAAAGAATTTCTTATCAGCCTTTATCTGGATCCTGAAAAACCGATTGAAGAACGGCAACACGCGTTTTTTGCCCTCAGTTTTCTCGATGATGAACAAGTCATCCAATTTATCCGGGAAGCATATAATTCAAATGAAGAATCTTTCAAGATAATGGCGATTGCTGCCATGGGAAGAAACGGGAATAGTGATTGGGAGAATATAGTTCTGCAAGAACTATCAAGCAAAAATAAAGAGATGCAGATTGAAGCGATCCGGGCCGCGGCAGAGCTTGATATAGAAAAGGCATATAAGATATTATTACAGCTCACTTATTCTATCGATAAGGATATTATGCTTCAGGCTATTTTGGCTCTCGGGAAATCCGGTTGTTCAGAGGCTTTTGAACGGCTTGATGAACTTGCCATGAGCAGTGATGATGATGTGAAGGAAATGGCAGAAACCGCCCTGGATGAATGGTATATGGCGAGTGAAGAGTATGATGATGAAGAATACGATGATGATGATGAATAGGGTATAAAAATCAAGGAGGTGTCTGTACATGAAGTATCCTTTTGAAATTACCGAAGACCCACAGGAACTCGCGAATTTGAGTTTTTGGTCCCGGGAGGTGTACTGCGACCTTTTAGCATGTCAAAAGGGTGAAATAACCGAAGAAGCCTTTAAAGCAAAATACAATAGAAAAGCATCAATTCTTTGTCTTGATATGACGGGGTTGACAAGATCAACGTTAAAACATAGTGCTTTATTCAGCTTTTTTAGAATTCTGAATGTTCAGAAAATTTGTTATCCTGTTTTTAAAAGTTTTCATGCAGATTTAATTCATGCATTTGCGGATAATTTTACTGTCATTTTTTCAAATCCGGCAGATGCTCTTGATGCGGCTTTTGAAGTGCATAAAAGAATCGGAATATTTAACAATACCGGGAAAGCAAAAGAAGATGTTACCCATTGTTGTATCGGTATCGGATACGGGACTGTTTTTTCAATTGGTCATGATAAAGCGATGGGGGATGAAATGAACCGGGCATCTGTTCTTGGTGAGGATACTGCAAAGGGGACTGAAACCCTTGTGACTGAAAATGTATATAATAAGCTGAAGCATGTAAACAAGTATGTATTTACCCTGCAAACCCATGACGATGTGCCATTCCCGTTTTATTATGTACAAAAAAAAGAGGAGCATAGGGCAGAATGATTTCTCATCCTGAGCTACGCACCTCTTAAAACCCATAATTACATGTAAAATTCATATAGTAATATAATTCGACTGTACACTATCAATACCCGGGCTTGCCGTCCGGGACCCAATTTTCTATTACATCACAAGGTTGCGGTTGCGAAAGAATTTGATTTATTCCTCGCCTGCGTTTCTCACCTATTCTGCATATTCCTGTCCTCTCAACAAGAATATACAGAATAATTGCATAGTCTGCGGGAAAAAGGAATATACCAAAAGGTATGTTTTATAAAAAAGTAAGGGTTGTTTTTTTATTGACCCCGGGAGAAAAAGATATGATATCCTCTTTGCGTATTGACATAATAATCCGGGATGTTTACAATAATTCAATAATAAGTTCATAAATTTCTGTTAAATAGAGAGATTTTTTAAAGACGATGATAACAGATAAAGAAAATGAGATAACCCCTCCCGGTTGGTACCTTGAAGCCGAGCAGGGAAGTGAGGGGAGATATTCCATTCCCATAGATAAAGATCCTTTTTTAATCGGAAGACGCCAGGATTGTCATCTGATTCTTACGGGGAAGGATGTATCGAGAATCCATGCAAAGATATTTTCAAGCGGATCATTTTTATTTATAAGAGATTTAAATAGTACAAACGGTACGTTTATCAATACCAAAAAAATCCGGATTGATACGAAATTAAAACCCGGGGATACCATTCAATTCGGTTCAATCGAATTTAAAATACGGCAGATAGTGGAAGATGATGAGGATGAGCATACCGCCACATTCATCACCACCCCATTACACGACGAGCAGTCTTTTTTTGAACGATATAATTACACTGCACGTGAACAGGAGATATTTTTTCTCATTATCGAAGGTAAATCGACTAAAGAGATCGGTGAAGTTCTTTTTATTTCACCTGGTACAGCCAAAAATCATGTATTAAGTATATTTAAAAAAACCAAGGTACATTCGAGAATGCTTTTAATGACCAAATATCTTCAATTTACTCATGAACAGAGCAATAAAAAGACAGTATGATCGTATGGTTATAAAAGATACTCCCCGGTTAACATATTTCATGAATCCTTTTTTCCTTATATTAATTAAAAATGGACTTTTCTTTTCTTGACTTTTTCTATGGTAATTCACTAAAATTCAACATATGAATAGTATAAAAAACCTTTTTCCTTATATCAAAGATGAAGATTTTAT
>JAFGRV010000064.1 GCA_016934975.1 Spirochaetales bacterium
CAACTACTTATAAAAGTAGTTAACTACTTAGTAAGTTCTTATCCTTCTTACTTTTCCCCTTCCCTAATACTTTCAAAGACCTGCTTTATCGCATGACGCGGATTGCATACTATTACATATTGTAATACTTCGTCAATAGATTCTTTAATTATTTTTGATTTTTTTTACTTCCAAATGAAGCAGAAAAAAGTCATTCATCAACATGACATAATCGAATCATGAAATGAACATTTAAAAAATAATTTATGAATGGAATCTAACACTAAAACAAAACTAGATCAAGAGGTATTTCAATTATTTTTCAAAAAAAACACTTTGATATACCAATAAAGTGATATAAGAGAATAGGAAATAAGCACTATCAGAATCATCATGGAACTCTGTCTGAACAATTCCGGTTTCGCTATCCCCCACTCCACGGTAATACTTAATAAAACAATTGCAAGAACTCCAATTCCATTAAAAGCCGTTTTTATTTTACCCGGAAGTTTAGCTCCCACTTCCAAATTCTTTTTTACATACAGAGGCCGGATTATCGCATACATGACAAATTCTCTGACAAGGAACAAAATAAATAATACTAATGGCAGTATCTCATTAATAAGAAAACTTATATACACAATGAGATAGAATAAAAAGTCTGAAATAGGATCCAGCCATTTCCCAGGCTCCGATACAACCTTATATTTCCTCGCCAGGAATCCGTCAAAAAAATCGGTCATCATACTTAATAGGAGAACAATAAGCGGATAAACAGCAGGGATGTCTTCTTTTAAAAATGTAAACAAAAAAATGAGGCCCAGGGGGATTCGACTTAACGATAGAATATTCGGTATTAATTTTTTCATCTTCCTTCTTTTTGTCCTCAACACTTCCTGATTTTGCCATTTCCTGTCATCGGCAAGTTTTAATGCGGAACTACAGATTACCACGATTAAAAAAACATCATGTTACATTCCACAAATTATCTTTTATACGAGGTTCTTACAAAGAATACCTGGATAGAGTACTCACCGATTTACATTAATTCAACAAGTCTTCTGATTCAATTTATAATTGCCATCTTGCCATGCACAGGGTCATTTTTCTCCCATTACAACCGGTCATACTGATTATACATCATCCTCTTTATCTTCATCATCCTCTTTATCATTATCCGGGGATGTCTTGCCAAAATTGGCGAAGAGATCGTTAAAAAATTTCTGAACATCCTCGGTCGCTTTATTGGCACCTTCCATCACATTGGACATTGTTCCATACACTGCTTTAGCAAGGGGATCGTTTGAGGTCTTAAAATCTTCCTGATACTGATTTGTTGCATCTTTAAAATCATTCATCACATTCTCTTTTTCACCTTTTTTTATATAGTCACCGGCAAGTATTTTATTATAATCACCTTTATCTATCCAGGTTTTCAGCTCTGTCAACCGTAATACCGGAAAAGGATGTGTCTGCTGAATAAGAAGCAGAATTTTATACACACTGTCGACAATATCGCCGGTGCATTCATAATCCGCGGCTTGTTGAAAGAATTCGTTTATATCCATCTGCTCGACTTTTGTTCCGCCTGCAAGCTTCATCAATACCTGATACGATACATTCGGATTTTGCACCACTAAAAGACCGGCACGGTCCGCGGAAAGCTCACTTTTTCGATACCATTCAAGCAAACCATAGATAATTCCCTGTAAAATAATCTCCGATATTGGAATTCTGAGTATTCCCAGAAGAACCCGTGAAATAAAAATAAGCAGGTTGAGTAATGTGTGATATAATGCATGACCACTCAGGCAATGTCCAAGCTCATGACCGATAATTGCCAGGGACTCTTCTTCCGTAAGTTTTTCTATAATAGAAGAATTAAGCACAATAAAGGGCTTATTCACACCAAAGGCACCGGCATTCATAATGGGATTTTGGGCAATAAACATCTCAGGTAAATACGGGGAATCAAGAATATCACAGGCATCCCGGAGTTGCTTGTAGTAGAGTGGGAATTGCCGTTCGGATACCCTGACAGCCGAGGCTAAAAATAAGAGCCGGAAAGACTTCTCGTTCATCACCCCGAGAAGATTCTTCAAAATAACATCAAGCCCCGGTATTTGTTTAAGGGCGGACAAAGCAGCCCTGTCTGCAGGGTGCTCCCATGCCTTCGGATTAATATTATGAAATAATATTTTCTTTTCTTTTGCCATAATTTATTCTCATTTCTTTAAAAAATTTATTCGGATAGTGATAATATAAAAACAAATTAAAGCCGCCTTTTATCACTGATCCTTGCCGCAGAATCGAACTCTTTTATAAAAGGTATTTTATGCTGATAATAAATAGAATAAATTCATACCTGTTATAAATCTTCGTGTAAATTATAAATAAATATACATCAATATGTCAAGAAAACCAATACACCTTTATTTTCAATAAAAATAAAGGCGTCCAACTCATTGACCTCGCAATAGTTTTCGTTTATACTTTTCACTACAAATGTATGTGCTTTTATATTTATTTTAGTTTTTGTTGATACTAAAGAGGATTAATCACTAAAATAATGAAAGGATATAGGTGTTGCTATTTTTTAGATTGATAAGTTTGTTCCGGGAAATTTCAAGATTTAAGTCATTATAGAGTTTTATTGAAAGAAATGGAAAAAATTAATCTTCTAATTGTTGATGATGAAGAAGAATATATTGATCTCATGTCGGAAATCCTTGAAAAAGAAGGGTATACCATTTTTACCGCCCATTCAGGGCCCGAAGCACTTGAGTTTCTAAAGACCACCGAAGTTGATATAATTCTTCTTGATATTCTCATGCCGACGATGCTTGGGTATAGTGTCTGTGAAAAAATCCGGAAAAATTATAATACACGCCCGATTCAAATCATCCTTGTATCCGGTCTGGTGGATGACATGTACCTTGAAAAAGCCCTTGAAGTAGGCGGGGACGATTTTATTCATAAACCCATCGTTCCCTTAGAGCTTCAACGCCGGACAAAAGCCGCGGTTATACGCTTACGAAGCCAGTTAAAACTATTCACGGAACGAGAATCACTTAAAGAGACAGTGGCGAAAAAAGACGATCAGCATCAACATTTAAAAAAAGAATTTGAGACTATTAAGAAAATCAATATTGAGCTCTCCACATCAAACAAAAATTTAAAAATAAAAGTACGGTACGATATGCTCTCCGGGCTTCTTAACCGTATGAGTCTGTTTAATACAATTGATATAGAGATTGAACGGGCAATACGGTCCGGTGCTCCTTTAACGGGAATTATGCTTGATATCGACCACTTTAAGCGTGTCAATGATAATTTCGGACATCAGGTTGGGGATATCGTTATCCAGCGGATTGGTGAAATGCTAAATAATTCCTTGCGTAAATACGATTACGCAGGGAGATACGGTGGTGAAGAATTCTTTATGCTTTTAACGAATGCAACCCTCCAGCAGGGATATATTATCGGCGAACGATTCAGATATAGTCTTGAAGAACATCCGATTAACTGTACAAATAAATCGATCCGGGTGACTATCTCCATGGGTATTGCCCAGTACAGACTCGGTGAATCACGGGATGCCTGGATTGGCCGGGCGGATAAAGCCTTGTATAAAGCAAAAAAAATGGGCAGGAACCGGATTGTTCTGGAATAGGAAACCTCCTCTCTTTGCTAAAAAAGAAGTCTTTTTCTTTCCCGGAAGATAAAAAAGCTCGGGAAGAGTGAATTTTTGGAGAAGGAAGATTTTTACATCCCTCACCGGTTTTTTTAATCGCCGGGATCCGATGTATAACAACATGGGTACAGTCCAGCTGGTTTGCCCGGGAATTATCCTAAAGCAGGCAGGATAAGCCTGCTGGAATCCGGGGCATCCTTTCCATCAGTTTTCTAAGGTATAATAAAAAAGAAATCGCTCAATTATTTATAATAACAATAGAAATTCATCGTGGCCCGGAACCTTCAAGAGTCGGAGGAAATAAGGTCTTTGGGATAATTTCTTTTCAACCTAAAAACAGTAGAAAAAAATTAATCAAATCCATAGAAGAAAGGCAAAAAATAATATATATTGGTAGATATGGAAGCATTACGCTATGTGCAAAAAATAAATGGGACAACACTTACTATTGCCGAACTTGCTAAATTTAACGGAAAGGAATGCGAGATAATTATTTTCCCTGTTGAAAAAGAAAAACCGGGGAGCAATCTTCCTTTACCGAAACACAAACTTGGAATAAAAAGTACTCTAGAAAGAACAGAAATTTACGAAAATGAAAGATAGACTGTTTCTCGACACAAATGTGCTTGTTTATCTTGCAGATGAAAACTCACCTTTTTTTAAAAAGACAAACGATCTGTATGAATCTTTATCCCGGAAATATGAATTTTGGATATGCAGACAAGTATTACGAGAATATGCCGTTATTGTATCGAGGCCGGATTTTACCACCATACAATTAAGCTCAAAACAAATAGTAGAGGATCTGAATTCCTGGGAAAATAATCTATATGTTGCAGATGAGACAATAGAAGTGACAAATAAATTAAAAGACTTAATAGAATTATATGGAATCCGCGGGAAAAGAATCCATGACACAAATATAGTTGCAACTATGATAGAAAATAGAATAAAATTTTTGTTTACTTATAATATTAATGATTTTAAGCACTTTAAGGAAATAGAAATTATAGAAATTAATAAGGACCACTCTTAAAACACCGGATTCAGCCGGATTTTAACCGGATTATCCCCTATGTGTCTGAGGATAGATACCGGCCTTTTTCAAAGGCGACAACTATCCTGACACATAGGGCTTCCGAAAACAATGTATTCCCATACTCTCACCCCCAAAACCATGTAAAATTCCTTAAAATCACAACTCACAATGGAGATATCTTGTTCAAGTAAAAAATTTTCACTATAATCTTATAAAACATGAAAGCGGAACAAAACCATATTCCCTATCTGACCCCGGAACATCTCGCCGATCCCCTGGCACTCCAAACCTATATTTATGATGATAACACCATCAATTATTATTGGACCGATAACTGGGATCCCGGGTTTTACATTGAGCTGGCTTATACCGGTTTTATCTCAGTCGGGATGAACCATGATGAATTGGGAGATATCCTCCTCCCTGAAATGCAATTCGCCTATGCCCTCCTCGACTGGGAAAATCTGCATGTTTCCCGGAAGATAAAAAAGCTCGGGAAGAGTGGATTTTTGGAGAAAGAGGAATTTTACATCACCTTTGGGAAAACCGTGGATCCGGTAATTGGCGGGATTGCCGAAGCATACAGCGGGACGAGTTGGATTACATCCTCGTATCATAATCTTCTCAGGAGTCTCATTACCTCCGAAACCTTACCCCGGGGTTTTATCCTCCATGCAATAGAGATGTATCATGGCAAGACAGGGCGTCTTGTGGCCGGGGAGATCGGCTATACCATCGGTACGATATATACAAGCCTCACCGGTTTTTTTAATCGCCGGGATCCGATGTATAACAATATGGGGACAGTCCAGCTGGTTTGCCTGGGAATTATCCTGAAGCAGGCAGGATATGCCTGCTGGAATCTGGGGCATCCGTATATGCAGTATAAGATTAATGTGGGATCAAAGATCCTGAAACGCCCCGATTTTTTAGCACAATGGCACCGTTTCCGGGACAGGCAGATTAAAACTCCTTTTGCCCGCACACAAGAGCAGCGATTTGATTGCGGGGAGATTGTAAAGAGAGTTTTTTAAGTACCGGGAACATGATCCCCAAGGATCATGAATAAGAATACCTTTGAAAAAAAGAAAATACAAAGAGCCTCCATAGCATTAACGCAGCGATTTTTATAAGAATAATGCGATGTAAGATTTTCCATACAATTTTGAGCTTCAATTTAAATTTAAAGAAATTCAATTTTTTTATGCATCCTTATATCGGGCTTTGCATAAATATTCAGCCGCTTTTGAAAATTTTGCTAATAATATTTCTTTATCATCTTGAAATCTATCACTGACAAAAACTTTATCAAAAGAAACATCAAAACTACCAACATAATTAATAGTATTTTCTTCTATGAAATATATTAAATTCAACTCTGCCACTGCAGGTTGACAAGCCGCACCCACTATTTGACCGCGATTTGCTGCGACGGGTTTACGTTTGGTTAATCATATTGAACATTGACACACTTGGAATCACTTGAACTGCTGGTAATTCCTGCATCTTGTGCATATGCCCGGATTGAATAGCAATTATTGCCTTCCCGCGGATTTTTATGTGTATAACTTATTCCCGTTGTGCTGCCGATTCTGCTTCCATTGCAGTAAACATCGTATGATGTGGCACCATCAAGATAAAACCAGGAAATCCTTACTTCTTCAAAAACTTCATAAAAAGAGACACTCGCCATATCAGGTTCATCCAGAAGCGCGTACCCCGTCCCTCTATCATAACTCAAGTCACTGTAGGAGTCAGAGGATTCGGAATATGCCATTATTCTGTAGTCATATTCGATTCCCGGCGTAAAATCATCATCATAATATGTTGTAGATGATGTTCTCTCCCATTCCCTTACGGAGTTATAATCCGATCCCCGGTATACGACATATTCATCCGCTCCCGGCACTGCCTGCCATGTTACCTTGATATACCAGTCCGAGTTTGTGGAGGCGGATATATTATCCGGTTCTTCCAGTTTTCTATATCCGTCATCATAATTACTAAACTCACTTTCCGAACCGGATGATGATGAATATGCTTTCACCTTGTAATAATAGAGGATCCCCGGTTCACAATTTGTGTCAATATATTCTCTCCCGGATATTCTGTCTGCAATTTCGGAATATCCACTCGATTCCCTCGTTGACCGGTATAAGGAATAAGAGGCTGCACCATCGACAGTATCCCACTCGATCCGTATCCTCCGTGTGTTTTCCCCGTCTTCTGCAGAGAGATCCCCGGGTGCTACCAGTTTTCTGTATCCCGAATCCTCGGTGCTGTATTCTCCATCACCGGATATGTTATTCGCTGCCTGAACCCGGTAATAATAAAGATAACCGGGAATCGCACTTCTATCTTCATATTCTTCATAAGTTGTTCCTCCTATCCGGGAAAATGATCCGTTGCGGCTTGTGCTTCTTTCCACTGAATAACGTATGGCATTTTCTACAGAATCCCAGGCGATTTCCACATATTGTTCCGAAGTCCCTTTGGAAGCAGTTACGTTTTCCGGTGCATCAAGAAGAAGAAAATCAAAAATACTATTGGTATAAACACTGTATGAACGTGAAGACTCTGCATATGCCCGGAGCCGGTAATAGTATCTTCTGCCGCATTCCACATCATCATCTGTAAATGAGGTACGACTTGTTGCTGCAATCTGTGAATAACTATTATCATTATAGGAACGATAAAGATAATAAATGTCTGCTCCATCAATCCTGTCCCATTGTATGATAAATTCATTCCTGTCATTATCTGTTGTAACCCGTAAATCCGCATCAGCGGATAACTGTTTGTACCCGGATACCGGGCTGCTGTAATCACTGAATCCCTTTGTATCCGGCTTGTAAGAGCGGATTGAGTAATAGTAGAGTATTCCGGGCATTCCCTGTCTGTCTTGAAAACTATTCTCTATTAATGGGCCGCCGATTAATTCATAGGATCCGTTCGTTGATAAAGAACGATAAACAGAATATGATTCGGCAGCAGAAATGATTTTCCATTTTATTTCCACAAAAGAAGTATTATCCGTTGTGGCCGTTATTCCCATGGGAATCTGAAGTTCCGTAGTACAATAAACCGGTGCGGTAGGTGCAGAGCTCCCGTATTCATTAAATGCGGAAACACGGTAACAATATGTTGTGTAGCTTTCCAGGTCAGAATCAATATAATTTGATATACCCTGGCCTGGTTCCGCTATTACAGTATATTCCATCTCCTCATCTTTTTTTCTTTCCAGTGTAAATCCTGTTTCATTATCAGAGACATCTTCCCATTCGATGCTGATAATGCTCGTCCCCACAAGGTGAGCGATCGGATTTACCGGCGCCCGGGGTATATTTGACAGGGCAGTCGGTTCCGGAGAGGATTCGATTGTTGGTGCAATAGTTGGAATTATCACAGGATCCGGTGTGGTATCCGGTGTGGTATCCGGTGTGGTATCCGGTGTGGTATCCGGTGTTGATTC
>JAFGRV010000065.1 GCA_016934975.1 Spirochaetales bacterium
CGTGAACGGCGGCGGTGGCTTTCTTTTGATAGTAAAAAGGAGGACAGAATGAAACAAATCCTGTGTCTTTCTCTGCTTTTATTCATCATCCAGGGTGCTGCTTATTCAACCTATCTGGATGATGCAAAGGCACTCCTCAATGAAAAGAAACCTGAAGAAGCCCTCATCTTACTGGAAAAAGCCCTCGCCGAAGACCCGACGAACGAAGAAGTCTACCTTAATCTCGGGTTCACCTATGATCTTCTTAAAAAACCGGCAAAATCCCTGGAAATCGTCAACCAAGGTCTTGTTTACGCGGGAAAATTAAAATATCTATTTTATTTTAATATGGGGAATACCCTCTTTACCCTTGGGAAAAACAAGGAATCTGTGGATATGTTTACAAAATCAATCGAAATCAATTCCCGTTTTGCCGAAGCCTATCTGAACAGGGCGAATGGTACATTAAAATTATCCTACGGCATAGATAATATTAATGATAAAATGAAATCATATGAAATAATCATCAAGGATTGTGAAACATACCTGGTCCTGAAACCCTCTGCCCCGCAGAGAGCAAAGGTGGAAGAACTTATAGCAAAACTCCGGGGAAAAATCAGGGACAAAGATAAACGGGAACAGGACCTGCAAAATCTCCTTGACATTCTTAACAGCACAACGGATAGTACAAAAGATATCACCGCGGGAGCGGAGGATATTGATGTTGATTACGAGGACGAGGATATCCTCGATTAAGAGAGGTTCTTGCAAATAATACCTGGTGAGTACACTCGCCACATACGATTGAATTTTTGCAAGTGGCTCATACAACTGAAAGGCGGATGATAATGGATAAAAAACAACTCATCATTATCGGGGCGGGAGTAATCGCTCTATTAATAATTGTTATACTGGCAACACTCCTCCTGACCCGGGGATGCGGAAATAATACCAGGGAAAATATCATTATCATGGCCCAGAGAAACCGGGAGAAACGAGAATATGACAGGGCATTGGACTTGCTGGAAAAACTCCTTATCCAGGATCCCGATGACAAGGAAGTCTCGGATCTCTATGACGAAATCCTCGAGGAAAAGCAGAACTGGATTCTGGCAAAGGAAGATGAAGATGAACTTGCACGGCTCCAGCAGCTCAAGCAGGATAAAGAGAATATGGATAAACTCATCGATACGCTTCAGGATGATAAGTATACAAACCCAAACACCAATCCCAATACAAACCAGAATACCTATCAGGATACGGAAACAGCGACCACGAAGCCCAAGGTTGATGACAGCCCGACCCCGACCCCGAAACCGGGGAGAACGGAAGTGGAAATTATCGCGGACCTGATCAAACAAGGGAAAATCCAGCTGGAGAATGAAAATTATACAGGGGCGGAAGAAACCTTTAAAGAGGTTCTTGACCGGGATGATGATAACGCGGAAGCCCTGGCGTATCTTGCCAAGGTTTTTTATGAAAAAGACCCGGAGAACAAGGATAACCTGGAAAAAGCGGAGATATACGCGAACAAATCCATCGACGAAGACCCCTCATTGGCCCTTCCCCACCTGGTACTTGCAGATATATTTGAAAAACGGAAACGCTATGAGGACGCGGAACATGAATTAAAACAGGCTATTATCTTGAATCCCGCAGATCCGGAGTCATATTACAACCTGGGGCGTATTCAATATAAAATGAAAACCTTCGAGAATGCCCTGGATTCCTTTAATAAGTGTCTTTCCCTGAAACGTGACCACTATAAAGCTCACTTTAACAGGGGAATGACCCTCATAGCTCTTGGGGAAAAAAAGAATGCTATCGACGCCATGCAAAAAGCGATTTACTATAAAAAAGATTTGGACCCGGCTTATGTTCAATTGGGAATCCTCCTTGACAGCACCGGAGAACTTGAGGGGGCGGTTGCGGCCTTTAAAAAAGCAGTATCCCTGGCCCCGGATAATGTCAAATATCAGCGGTACCTCGCGGGAGCACTCATAAAAACGGATGATTTCACGGAAGCAGAAAAAGCCTTGAAAAAAGCACTGGATCTTGATGCCTCCCATATCGAGACAAATTATATGATGGCAAATGTGAAATACAAACTCAAAAAAGCCGGGGAAGGGTTACCCTACGCAAAAAAAGCAGTAAACGGGGATCCCAATTCAAAGCTCTATAACTATCAGCTTGGTCTTATTTACGAAGATTTAAAAGAGATGGACAAGGCGGAACAATATTATAAGGAAGCTATACGGATCGATCCTAATTACGCCAGCGCCCTGACAAACCTCGGGGTTATCTATAAAAACCAGGGCTATTTTGATCAGGCCCAGGCCCTTCTAAAAAAGGCCTATTCCCTGGAACCAAATAATTATATGGTTAATAACAATCTCGGGAGTATCTACATTCTTCAGGATAAATTCTCAGAAAGTATCCCCTATCTGGAGAAAGCAGTGGAACTCCAACCGGGAGAAAAAGACCCCAGGTATAATCTCGGACGGGCGTACAAAGGTGTGGGCCGGAGGAATGATGCGAAAAACATGTTTAAATCCCTCCTGGAAATGGACCCGAATTATTGGGACGCCTATTATCAGTATTCCCTTATCCTAATAGACGAAGGTGACAAAACCAATGCAAAGAAACTCCTGGAAGGTTTACTGGAACGGAATCCCGACTACAACAAAAAAGCCGAAGTGCAGCGGCTTTTATCAACACTCATATAAAATAAAGCCGTAATACCTGCATTCCACTACCTTTTTTCCCAAACCCGGCAATTCCCGTGAACAAACTATGCCAACAACTGCTGCCGTTCCGGAAACACCCCTCCAATGGATCTACTGATCCAAGGCTTCATGTCCGGAGGACAGCCATCCTGATAAGGGGTGTTGCAGGAAACAGGTAGAAGCACGGAGCAAAAACCCATTCACGGGGAATCGATGATATACTTCTTGCTTCTTTTTCTACGTATGATATAATATTCTCAATAAAAAATAAAAAAACCGGAGGTTTTTATGATAAAAGTTCGTCATTTTTTCTGCATCATCCTGATCTTTTTTACCGTTATCCCGGGATTTGCTTATAATTATGCGGAGGCGATGCAGAAAGGAATATTTTTCTATGAATGTCAACAATCGGGGGTGCTTCCGTCGTGGAACAGGGTCGAATGGCGGGGTGATTCGTGTTTAAAAGATTCCGTCCGTGGGGGCTGGTATGATGCGGGGGACCATATAAAGTTCGGGCTCCCCATGTCACAGGCAGCGAGTACACTCCTCTGGGCCGCATATGAATATAAAGACGGAATCGTATCAGCGGGTCAGTGGACTGCCTTCGAGAACAACCTGCGTTTTGTACTGGATTACTTTGTCGCCTGCAACAAGGGAACTTTCGTCTACCAGGTCGGGGACGGGGGTTCGGACCACGGGTACTGGGGACCGGTGGAGGTGATAGAAGAAATAATGACACGCCCGACATTCACGGGAAACGGGACATGCGTTGTCGCGGGAACCGCGGCGGCCCTGGCAGCAGGAGCGGTTGTTTTTAATGACAGCACATACTTGAGTAATGCAAAATCCCTTTTCTCCAATGCAGACAGTGTCCGGAGTGATGCCGCATACACTGCCGCAAACGGATTTTATCAATCCTGGTCCGGTTTCTGGGATGAGTTGATGTGGGCGGCGGTCTGGCTTTATATCGCCACGGGAGACCAATCATACCTCGACAAAGCGGAAAGCTATATACCGGAACTTAACCTCCAGGGTTATGCCGAGGATGATCCTATCGAATACCAGTGGGGCCACTGCTGGGATGATCAACATTATGCGGCCATGATTTTACTCGCGCGGATCACCGGCAA
>JAFGRV010000487.1 GCA_016934975.1 Spirochaetales bacterium
ACAGGTTAAAGGAATTGGATCTTTCTTATGTCGGCATCAGTCTCGATGGGCTGGAAGAAACCCATGACAGATTCAGGCGGGTAAAGGGAGCGTTTCAAAAAGCGTTACATGGTTTGCGTTTCTGCCGGGATGCGGGGATGAAAGTCGGAGTACGCTTTACGATCAATAAATATAATGTCCGGGACATACCGGGAATTTTCAGACTTCTTGAGACCGAGAATATTCCCCGGGTTTGTTTTTATCATCTTGTCTACAGCGGCAGGGGAACCACCCTTGTTTCGGAAGATCTCTCCCATGATGAAACCAGAGCCGCTCTTACGACCATCATGACCTCCACGAAACGTCTCTTTGACAAGGGTATTCCCAAAGAGGTCCTCACGGTTGATAATCATGCGGACGGTGTTTTTCTATACCTGAAACTGCTGGAAGAAAACCCCGAACGTGCCCGGGATGTCATGTCCCTTCTTCGTATGAATGGCGGTAATAGTTCGGGGCACGGTATCGGGTGTGTCAATTTCAACGGTGATGTCTATGCGGATCAATTCTGGCGGCATTATTCTTTCGGAAATATCTTACACCGGCCCTTCAGTGAAATCTGGTATGATCTTTCAAATCCTCTCATGGAAAAATTAAAAAACAAAAAATTATATGTAAAAGGACGTTGTGCCCGGTGCCAATATCTTGATGTATGCGGCGGGAATTTCAGGGTGCGCGCGGAAGCTGTCACCGGGGACATCTGGGGACCGGATCCCGCCTGTTATCTGACAGACCGGGAAATTGGACTTTACGAAGAAAGGAGCTGCAATGGCATACCCGATAACAAGGATGCGTCGATTACGCCGGAATGAAATTTTACGGGAGATGATCCGGGAGACTCATCTTTCGGTGAAAGATTTGATTTTTCCTCTTTTTGTATGTCCCGGGAAGGGGATAAAAAAAGAGATTTCATCCATGCCCGGAAATTACAGGATGTCTGTTGATGTCCTTGTCGAGACCTGCAAAGAAATACGAGACCTGGGTATCCCCGGTATTATTCTTTTTGGCATCCCGGAAAAAAAAGATGAACTTGGAACAGGTGCGTACGGAGATGACGGTATAATCCAGACTGCTCTCCGGAAGATTAAAAAAGAGGTGGACGAGTTACTTGTTATAACAGATGTCTGTCTCTGTGAATATACATCCCACGGGCATTGCGGGGTGATTGAAAAGGGTGTGGTACATAATGATGAAACCCTGAAACTTTTATCACGGCAAGCCCTCTCACATGCAAAAGCCGGGGCAGATATTATCGCCCCCTCAGATATGATGGACGGCCGGGTGGGGTGCATAAGAGCTATCCTCGATGCCAATGCATTTTCTGATCTTCCCATACTCAGCTATGCTGCAAAATATTCATCTGCCTTTTACGGACCCTTTCGTGATGCAGCGGATTCGGCACCCCAGTTCGGGAACAGGAAAAGCTATCAGATGGATTATGCGAATAGCGACGAAGCCTTAAGAGAAGTAAAGCTTGATATTTCCGAAGGTGCGGATATTATTATGGTAAAACCGGCACTCGCCTATCTGGATATCATTTATCGTGTAAAAACAAAATTCAAGGTACCTGTGGCTGCTTATAATGTGAGCGGGGAATATGCCTGTATAATGGCTGCCGCGGAAAAAGGATGGATTTCCGGAGATGATGTCATGTTGGAAGTTCTTTATTCCATGAAACGTGCCGGGGCGGATATCATCATTACTTATTTTGCGGAAAAAGCGGCCCGGTTATTACAAAAAAAGTAAAAGACCACCTGCAAAGTCCGTTCGCGGAACGGCGGTGGCTTCCTTTTGATAGTGAACTGCTTAAGAAGAGGAGAAATCAAAATGCACAGTCATGGAATGAAAAAATATATACCCCGGCTCATCGCCTGGGAAGTCACGAAGAAATGTCCCTTGCATTGTAAACATTGCCGGGGAAAATCCGGGAATCTTGACTATTCCGGGGAATTGAGTTTGGATGAAGCCCGACGCCTCCTCGATAATATAGCATCATTTTCATCCCCGATTATTATTCTCACCGGCGGCGAACCGATGTCCAGAAGTGATATTTATGATATTGCATCATACGGAACTTCCCTCGGTTTACGTGTTGTCATGGCACCCTGCGGAGTTTATATGAATAACGATTCCATTGCCCGCATTAAAAAATCGGGAATAAAAAGGATTAGTTTGAGTATTGACGGGAAAGATAAGGAAACTCATGACGCCTTCCGGCAGGTAGATGGAGCTTTTGATGCCGTCATAAAAGCCGCACGGCTTTCAAAAGAGGAGGCCCTCGAGTTTCAGGTAAATACAACAATCACAAAATTAAATTATACACAATTGGATGAAATCCTTGCTCTTGCCCAAAGCCTCGGCGCCGTAAGCTTTCATCCCTTCCTCCTGGTCCCCACCGGAAGGGGAGAGAATCTGAAAGACCTTGAGATCGAACCTGTGGAATATGAAAAGGTCTTACACTGGATTTATAAAAAAAGCAAGGAACTTTCAATACAAATAAAGCCGACATGTGCTCCCCATTATTACCGGATTTTCCGGCAAAAAGAGAAGGAATCGGGTGTACAGGTAACCCCGGAAACCCATGGATTACATGCGATGACCAAGGGATGCCTGGGAGGGCAGGGGTTTGCCTTTATCTCACACACCGGGGATGTACAGATTTGTGGTTTTCTGGAGATGAAAGCCGGAAATATCAGGGAGGAGCATTATAATTTTGAAACAATCTGGAATAATTCGCCGTTATTTCAGGCAGTGAGAAACCTTGATGACTATCACGGAAAATGCGGTTATTGTGACTACAGAAGGGTATGCGGCGGCTGCCGGGCCCGGGCTTATGCCGTTTCCGGTGATTACCTGGGGGAGGAGCCCTTTTGTATTTATTCACCCCGGCGCGAAAAGATGAGGGCGATAAAAACACATTAACTCATTAAAAATGAGGCTTTCCAAGCAAGAGTACATTGGAGTAATATATGAGAATACTGAGTCGTGAGGAGATGAACCTTCTGGAAGCGGTGCAATCGGATTTTCCCTTAACCAGACGTCCTTTTCAGGATATCGGGAAAAGAGCCGGTCTGACCGAACAGGCTGCCATTACCTGCCTGGAAAAATTAAAGAAGGAGCATTATATACGTGAAATCTCCATTCTTTTAAATGCACGAAAAATCGGCTATAAAAGTACTTTAGTCGCACTCAAAGCAGATGAATCGGCGATGGAAAGAATCGTTCCCCGCATTAATGCCCATCCCGGGGTGAGTCACAATTATCTGCGGGATGGATCATTTAACATCTGGTTTACTCTCACGATTCCCGCAGAGACCGATTATAACCCGGAAGTTACCTCTCTCCTGAACGATGACTCCTTATCCTTTCTTATCCTTCCTTCTCTGCGTATTTTCAAGATCGGGGTGAAATTCGGGGTGGCGGAGAACACGAGTCCGCCAGTTTCCGCACTATCCGCCCATAGTGATGATACGGTCATCTCACTTTCCGAATTCGAGAAAGAGCTGATACGAAAACTCCAGGTAGATTTTCCCCTGGATCCTGAACCCTGGAGTATTTTGGCACACTCCTGTAATATAGCGATGGATAGGCTGCTTGAGTATATTTCAACCTGGAAAAAGAGAGGAGTCATTAAGCGGATCGCTGCTTTTTTGCGCCATAGAAATCTCGGATATAAAGCAAACGGAATGGCATGCTATACTATTCCGGCAGAAGATATTCAAAAAGCAGGATTC
>JAFGRV010000488.1 GCA_016934975.1 Spirochaetales bacterium
AGAAAGGAGATTAAAATATTTAAAAAAAGCAGTCTTGATTTATTTACTCGTGTTGTTCCACTCTGGTAAGGAGCATTCATGGTCATATAATTTCTTTTTCTCCTGCTCTGAAGGATTTGAAGCGGTTAAGGAGAGCAAATATGAAGGGCGCAAGAAATGCATTATATAGAATTTCTATTAATGTATTCAGGTGAAAAAAGGAAATATGCACCTCGGGGATGGAAAAAATTAAAGACATAATCCAGGCTGAAAGAATCTTTATAATCGTTGCCACTGTCACGAAGAGGATTGGAATAACAATCATATCGATGACGATTCTTCCTTGTATATATCCATAGAGAAATCCGATAAATGTTTTTACTAATGAATGAAAACCTAGAGGACTCAGGCTGATAATATCTTCAATAAAACCTGCAAAAAATCCGGTTATCTGTCCTGTCATATGTCCTTTTCTATAACTGACAAAAACAAGAATAATAAGGGCGATATCGGGATGTATTCCTCCGATTGAAAAAAGGGTAAATAGTGTTGATTGTATAATAATCGCGAGGCACACAAGGAGCATTGCAAAGAGTGTTAATCGTATTTTTTCACCCATCTCATATAATCCTTTTATTTGATGTTCCTGCTTGCAAGAACAAACCAATTATGTAAACGTTGCTCTGACTACCGGATTTTTTAATCGGCTTTATTTTTATCAGAACAAAACCCTCTGCATGTAATGAATAGACTGTCGATTATTTTCTTGATCCACAGATTATAAATCTTTTATATCCGGTATTTCATCACATGACAGTATGTATCTTCTGTCATTTAATTATCGATCGATTTGTCTCTCATCACGACAAATACATTTTCAAGGCGTGAAAATTTCACAACCGGTTCGATCTCACATTCCATAGATGTTTCATAGGGTTTTGCCTTAATCGCTTTCACTGTTCCTATATGAATACCCCTGGGATATAATTGCCCCAAACCGGAGCTCACAACAAGATCACCATATTTAATATCCGCTTTTGCGTTCTTTTCTACATACTGCATAAGGACATGATCTGTATTTTCGCCTAATCCGTTCACTAATCCTTCATATTCGATATCTTTAAAGAGAGCAGAAATATAAAATGCATCGTTATAAAGAGGGAGGACGACTGATGTACTTTCCCCGACAACAACAGTTTTTCCGACGAGCCCCTGATGTTCTCCTGTTTCAATGGATCCATATGGCGCGATCACCGGCATGTTTACCCGCACACCATCTTTTTTGCCTTTATTAATGGTAATGCTAAAGGCATAATTGCCCGGCTGTTTTGCAATGACTTGTGCGGGAATTACCTTTACCGTGCGGTCATAAAGGGATGGAATTGTAAAAAAATACCCGATCACTGCACGCAGCTTTCTATTCTGCATCTGTAAATCTTCTATTTCATCTATTATGTCATATGATTCACGAAGCTTCTTCTGTGTTAATGCCAATTCTTCTTCTACCTTTTTCAGGTCGCCAAAATAGTCGGAAATACCTGAAAAGGTATTCGAAATTCCCGAGAAACCGAATTGAAAGGAAGAAAAAAATGTTAATCCGTACGATTTTATATTTTTGATAACATTATTTTGTGCATTAATTATAAGGAGTACAGAAATAACAATGAGAAAAATAAAAACGAATAAATGAATATAGCTTTTTAGAAAATATCTGATACTTCGCATCTTATATACTATTACACAATATTATATAATTTCTTGTCTTTATCTCTTATCATTTCGAGATATTTCCCCGCACCTAGAGCCACACAGTTCAGGGGATTTTCAGCAAGGATAGAAGGTACGCCTGTCTCTTTTGCGATGAGTTTCGGAAATCCTTTAAGCAAAGATCCGCCGCCGGTCATGACAATTCCCCGTTCAATTATATCTGCCGCCAGTTCGGGAGGTGTCTGCCCAAGGGTTTTTTTGATCTCATCAATAACAATATTTATCGGTTCCTGTAATGCATCTCTCACTTCTACCGAATCCAGTTCAAGTTTTCTCGGCAGTCCTGTGATTGCATCCGTTCCTTTGATTTCCATTCTCTCGATCTTTTTATCGGGAATCGCGCTTCCGATTGTTTTTTTAATATTTTCCGCAGTTGATTCACCAATAATAAGATTGTGTACATTTCGAACATGTTTAATAATCGCATCATCAAATTCATCTCCCCCGACCCGGATAGAATTGGATACAACCATCCCGTCCAGGGAGATAACGGAAATCTCCGTGGTGCCCCCTCCGATATCACAGATCATATTACCTGCAGGTTCACTGATGGGGATATCTGCGCCGATTGCCGCAGCCATGGATTCTTCTATGAGATAAACCGGATCCCTGGCGCCGGCTTGTTCCGCACTTTCACGTACTGCACGTTTTTCAACTTCCGTAATACATGTTGGTACACCGATCGCCATACGGGGTTTAACAAACCAGCGTCTTGGAAGAACTTTACTCACAAAATACCGTATCATTTTCTCCGTAGTTTCAAAATCCGCGATAACTCCATCTCGTAATGGACGTATACAAATAATTTCACCCGGGGTTTTCCAGAGCATTTTCTTGGCTTCGTACCCGACGGCAACTACTTTTTTTGTTCCTCGTTCCACAGCAACAACAGACGGTTCACTAAGTACAATACCTCTTCCTTTAACATAAACTAAAGTATTGCATGTTCCGAGATCAATACCAATGTCAGCAGAAAAAATCTCGAAGATATTTCGTATCCCCATATACAGACCTCCATATTAAACGGATAACAGTAAGCCGAACCCTGATAGGGTGTTACCCGATGTTTTTTATATATTTATCAAAACTTCATGAGATAGACTACTCTTATGAGTTATTTATAATAACGGAGTTTCGCTCCATAATGTGAAGGGTCAATTCGTAATGCTTCACGCCATTCCGAACGTGCCTTCACCCGGTCATTTAATTTATCGTATACTTCTCCTAAATAAAAATGTGCATTCGCAGACTTTTTATTTAATGTAATTATTTCTTTATATTGTTCCTCTGCTTTCAGGTAATCTTTGGTTTCCATATAGATTTCCCCAAGTTTAAATCTACATTGCTGAAGGATATTGATATCTGCCGCTTTATTGAGTGCCCGTTGTAAATATTCTTCCGCCTTTTCATAATTATTTTTTTTCATATACGCTTCACCGACTGAAAGAAGGGCATAACCTGTTTCTTCCTCTTCCAAAGCCTTTAAAAAATATTCCAGTTCTTTTTCCGAATCTCCCAAACTCCCATAGGAAAGACCAAGGCACCGGTATGTATCGATACCTTTATAATTATTTTGTAAGGAAGAAAGCATAAATTTTATTGAAAGATCATAATAATATTTACCTCTTAAAAAATATGCTAAGCCAAGAATATAATCAATCTCTCCACGCAGATCGATTTTTTCCGAAATTCTTGCCTTTCTCAGAACTAATATTGATTGAATTAAAAGATCCTCCTTATCTTCCATAGCAGTTTTCGATTTATAAAAATATGAGAATCCCTGGTATGTGAGA
>JAFGRV010000489.1 GCA_016934975.1 Spirochaetales bacterium
CAGGTTCACAAGAAATCAAAAATTTTCATAACGGCAACCTCGTCATAAATAAATTATTTGGGTTGCGGGCGCAGCCTGTGTCATGATACTGCAAATTCCCCGTTTAAGGTATATTGCTATTTTAATGAAAAGCAGATACAATAGGATCAGTTTGATGTCTTTAAAACACACCATATGGCAAGGAGCTGTACTTATAAAACCATGAAATTTATACACACATCCGACTGGCATCTTGGAAGGATTTTTTATGGTATCCGGCTTACGGAGGATCAGGCTGTTGTCCTGGCGCAATTAATCCGTCTCATTAAGGATGAACGGCCGGATTTAGTCATACTCTCGGGGGATGTCTATGACAGGGCTGTTCCTCCCCCCGAAGCTGTAGATCTGTTAGATGATGTTTTGTCCCGGATAATTCTTGACGTAAACATCCCGGTACTTCTCATTTCCGGGAATCATGATAATCCCAGACGGCTTGGTTTCGGTTCCCGTATTTTAAAATCACGGGGATTGTACTTGCGTTGTTCTCTTCATACACAGCCGGAACCGGTGACATTTCATGACAAATACGGAAAAGTGAATGTCTTCGGTCTGCCTTTTGCGGATCCCCCGGAAATACGGGAGGTCTTTAAAGATGAAACGCTCCACAGTCATAATAGCGCGATGAAGGCAATCATCGGCAAGATCAAAACACAACGGACCAGGGGAGTGAGAACAATTGTCGCAGCCCATACCTTTGCAGCCGGGGGAGAAGAAAGTGAATCCGAACGGCCCCTTTCCATCGGGGGGATACAGACTGTTGACTCCTCATTATTTTCCTGTGCCGATTATACGGCCCTGGGACATTTACATAAATACCAGAAAATCGGGGACAAAGAGGTTTACTATTCCGGTTCCCTTTTAAAATACTCCTTTTCCGAAAGCGAACACATTAAATCAGTTCAGGTTGTGGAGATGGATGGAGAGGGGGCGTGTGTTATAAAAAGAATTCCACTTACACCAAAAAGAGATGTTCGGTGTATCGAGGGCTATTTTGCGGATTTACTAAAACCCGGGGCAGGCACCTATTCATCCGGCAGCGTATCAACTGATAAAGCATCGTCTGATACATTATCAACCGATGATTATATTATGGCTACTGTGCTTGACCAGGGTGTAATTCTTGATGTTATGTCCCGGCTTCGTGAAAAGTATCCGAATCTCCTTCATATCCGGAAACCCTCCCTGGAGACAGATTCTGATACTGACTTAAAAGGCGCGCAACACCGGAAACTAGGGGAAAAGGAATTATTTAAGTCCTTTATTACCGAAGTCACGGGGGAAGAAATCTCCGAAGAACAGATAGACGAATTTGACAATGTAACGGAAAAATTAAAAAAACAGGAACGTACAGAATAATGCATCCCCAACGATTAATGTTACAGGCATTTGGACCTTATGCTCATAAGCAGGTGATTGATTTCCGGGTATTAAAAGAGAGTACTTTTTTGTTGATCCATGGTCCCACCGGTTCCGGAAAAACTTCTATCCTGGACGGTATTACTTTTGCTTTGTATGGCGATACTTCCACACGGGAACGACAAGCACGTCATATGCGGAGTGATCATGCGCCTTCCTCATTACAGACGGAAGTTGAATTCGATTTTTGTCTCGGTAAAGATCATTACCGGATTCATCGGAGCCCTGAACAGCCTCGTCCCTACAAAAGAGGAGACGGCACGACCATCCAAAGTCCTGCCGCGACTCTCTGGTCCCGCTCATCGAAGGCGAAAGATAATGATGAAGGGGTGGTTCTGGCATCAGGATACAGCGAGGTCACATCAAAAATAGAAGAACTCCTGGGATTCCGGTCGGATCAATTCCGTCAGGTGGTGGTTCTTCCACAGGGTCAATTCAGGGAATTTCTCCTCACGGGTTCACAGAAACGTGAAGAGATTCTGGAAATCTTGTTTAAAACAGGAACATATCGTTGTATTCAGGAATCTTTAAAAGAAGAGGCCGGGATAATCCGTAGTAAATGGGAAGCTGTTTTATCCCGCAAAAACATGATGCTTAACGATTCAAAGGCGAAATCCCCGGAAGAACTGGAAGAGCTGTGTAATACTATCAAAATTCGTATAACAACCCTTGAAAAAGATATCCTTGAAGCCCGAAGGGAAAGCGCCGCTGCCGGCGAAAATGTAAAAAATGCCGAGCAGGTGCTGGAAAAAATGAACGATAAACGAGAGGCGGAGAATTTATTGAACGACCTCGAAGCCCAAAAGAATATTTTTCAGGAAAAATCCGGACTTCTGGACAAAGCCCGGAAAGCACTCCCTTTAAAAGAGGTTGAAAAAGCTCATATTCAACGACAGAAAGAAAGCCTGGCTGCACAAAAGCGTTTTTCAGAGCTGTCATCGGCCTTGGAAAAAGCCCGGCAGGAAGAGGTGTCGGCACAAATAAGAATGAAAGACCTGGAAAAAAAGCAGCCGCGAATAGAAGAACTTGTGAAAGAGATTGCCCGGATAGAGCAATTACGTGAGAAATTATTGCTTTTAAAGACTGCCACTGCGGAATTGGAACAATCGGAGATCGAGATCGGACGGATAGAAGCCGAAGATAAGCGCCTTAAAAATGATCTGGGGG
>JAFGRV010000490.1 GCA_016934975.1 Spirochaetales bacterium
GACATCCCCCCGTTCACCGGTCTCCGGATGTAAAGCATTTGTCAACGTAATATGGGACCCCCAGCGTATGACGATATTTTCCGGGAGAATATCATAATACTTTAATGCTATTAATAAATCAATTGCCGGGTAGAAACGGGAAAAGGATGTGCCTGAAAGTTCCGTATCTTCTTCCTCCAGTTGAGCGAATAATGGAATTTGTCTTAAGGTTTCCCCCCCATCCTCTTCTATAGTAACAAAACCGATACCTTCTGCAAATTCGCCGATTTCATTAATCGGGGGCATAATCGCTGCATAGGTGGGAACCCGGTTATTTTCAGGGGCTATAATTGAAAATGATTTTAAGAATGCTAATGCGTCCGTATTCTTCTCTTTTGCCCGGGAAAATGTACTGCTTTTTGAACGAAAATGCGAAGGAAGATATACCCTGCCGCAGGACTTTATGGATTTTCCAAGAGGCTCATCAATCTGGTATTTTTCAATTATAGTTTTAATCTTCCGGTATTCAGGCGAATCGATGATGCTTTTATCAACAACGTCAGGTTCTTTCAGGTAAAATTCATCCTCGATATTTTTATAACTTTTATCCATAAAAAGAATATCGAGAAAAACTGCGGTCGGTTTCTTCTCTTCAGGTGCACTATTTAGATAATCAAAAAAAGTGATATATTTCATCCGGGACCAGGGATAGGAATTAAATTTATTTATACTTTTTTCATCAATACCAATTATAATAATTTCATCACTCAAGGTATCGTCGACGGATTTCATCATGATCCTGCCGTTACCGGGATCTATTTTTTTTCCGAACTCACGGAAGGTAAACCAGAAATCATAAAAAAAGTTATTGAGATCTTTAAACATGGGAGAAGACATGATACCGAAGGATAGAATAATTGATATACCCAGTAAAAGGATAATTCTTAGTAGTGGAAGAATCTTTTTTATTTTAAGCATATATTAATAATATTGATATAAAGAATGTTGCACTCCCACCCGGAACATTGCAGCACCCTCCCGGATGAATCCTTTCTCTTAAGATAATTTATTCTATCATTTACAATTTTAGTGAATTTAATTGGAATTTTCAATAAATACACGATTATTCCTATTTTTCAATCCAGATTACTTTGATTATTGAGTCAGGATTCTCGGGATAAGGAGATGTTTTCACCCCGGATAAATCAAGATACTTAAATTCCCCGGCAAGTTCCGGTTCAATGCTTACAAGCTTTCGATAATATTCTTTCACATTCCCGTAATTTTCCAGAACATAATTAACCCTGGCAAGTCCCAATAGAATGACCGGATCCAGGGGATCTTTTTCATACCCACGCTCATAAAAAACACTCGCTTTCTTCATTTCCCGAAGAAGGTAGTAGATGTTCCCCAGGTTAACAAGGGCAGGAATATAATCTTGTTTTAACAGAATAGTATGGAGAAGGACAATTGCCTTATCATACATTGTAAATTTCGCATAGATAATTGATAGATTGTTCAAGAAACGGATATTCTGTTGTTCATTCACGGCATTTTGTTCAGCAGGAAAAGGCTCCAGGGGATTTTGTCGCGTAAAGAATTTATTCACATCCATTTTGTTTTGATTACGAAGGAGGGTCCCCTGAACAGCATCAATAGTGATATCATCATCGATGAGAGACATATCAAGACCATTATATGTTTTCCTCAGTTCACTCACAGGATAGAGAACCGATGAATTCCCCTCGCTATTCTCCGTCCATAACCGAATTCCGTCTTCAACCGCTTCATAAAAGCTTCTTGTTTTTGTTGTATAAACGAAAGGGATCCAGACTTTATTATGAGAGATAATGAAGTTATTCGCATTCTTATAATGACTATTCAATGAATCCGGTTTAAGGTTGATGGAAAAAGCAGTAAAAACAGCATCATCAGTCACGATCAGAGCAGCATCCATATCCAGGAAAATGAAAAGAGAACAAAGAAGTACTGCAATATCCACGGAATTCCCTTTCTTCCTGGAAAGGGTCGTATATGGAAATTGTATTACTCTATACCCATCCGTTAAAGAAGGAGAATCAAGAAACTCAATACCGGCGAGTTTTAAAGCATTATATGTGCTCATGGCGATAAAAATATTCGTATCAATTTCAGCGGATGTATACTCCGTAACAGATGTTTTGATAGATTCCGAGAATGTTTCAAGAAAGTGATCATTATGAGTAAAAAAAGCGGATATCTGCCGGGGATCGCTTTTTTGTATCAGATTCACGGGTTGAAAAGTGAGGGATTGAACATGTTTACGATTTTTTATTTTTCCCCGGGAAATATATTCTATTGTCACCCTTCCAAGAGAAGTGACAGACCTCGTTATTGTAAGGACGGAAGGAAGCAACCGGACGTAGAGATCAACTGCAAGAGATTCTTTTCCCGGGAGTATTGTGTCAAGAAGTACGTTTTCAGGTTCTTCCATATAATCCTGAATAAAAAAGGTTACTTTTGAAATAATTATTGATTTGTCACTGATGTTTGAGAGAGAGACCGATCCCGAAGGATTATTTTGATAATAATCATATAATACTGGATAAATCTCATTTATACACTGAATTGATGAATTAAGATCATTTTCTTCTCCCACCGGAAAGAAAATTTTGCTGCGAAAAGATAATGTGAGAGAAATGTCATCGGAAAAACCAAAAAAATGTCGATATCCGATATCAATTCCAAATCCGAAGAGGTCTGTCAGGAGGTATTCACACCGTACACCGGCAGTACCAAAGGGATGACCTCCTTCATAATCCGAATTATCTTGTAAAAAACTATAAAAATATCCTCCTCCGAGATAGGGAGAGATTTCAATTAATGGAGTATCATAAAAAGAAGTAGCTATCATGAGACCAAAGGAAAGGAGGGTAAGGTCTAAATCATTATCTAACGGAATATTATCGTATGTCGATGAACATCGTAGTACAACAGGAAAAGAGTTTATGTTGTAAGAGAAATCAAGTCCGATACCCATATTCGGTTTAAAAATATCGGAATAGGTACCCATAGGAATTCTTACTCCGGGCAGCAGAGTCAGACGAAAAGGGGGGATGACACGCCGGGGACCGGGATCACACCAGACACAACTTGAGACAATTGAAAAAATTATAATACACACTATTTGTCTATTCACCAATCAAGCCCATCATCAGGTTATAACCAATTATAAGCTTTTATTGTCTTTTTTTTCAATAACCCGATGTTTATTGTTACAATAATGGTGATTTAAACAAAAACTGTATTATAAATTTGCCGGTGAGAAGTCTGTCGGATGTATGATAAGGATTATTGTGCAACGAATTTAAATTGATTAATATCGAACAAATTCAGAACTATTCCTCCAAAGACAAGGTAAAGGTCATGCACCCCGCTTATTTCCTGGATGGTAACGGCTTTTTCCTCGTAATGACACACCCCCCCTGTATTATTGACATTGACCATTCCGATTGGTGTATTGAGTAAAGAATCGAGGACAATTGAAATATTTCCGCCAATAGTTCCGGTTGTCACATTGATGTAAAACCCATTTGCCAGGGTACTGAAATCAAGGGAAGCATACATAACCCAGCTATTATTGTTTATCGAAGTAATATGAGGGAGACAAGTATTGTCTGTTGTAATCCCAAAGCTTGCATTGGAAAATGATATTGCATCGATATATGAAAATGCATCTACCTGGCTCATTACCGGTGTCGGTGTGAGGGTTGGAAATGGTGTCGGGGTTGGAAATAGAGGGTAATATGGCGTTTCTGTCGGAACTGGATATGTCGGATAGGGAAGAGGTGACGGTGTACTCTCGGCTAAGGTTTCCAGTTCATTAAGAAATTGAATCGGTTCACAGGAAAAGCAAAAAAATACTCCCAAAAGGATCGAAATAAAAATAAACAGCGATATATACCCTTTGATAATCATCCGATTTCTCCTTTTTTCGTGTTTTTACAAACTTTTATATATTTTTTTACTTTTTGTTAGAAATGATTTTCATTCTGTCTGTTTATTAATAAACTCACATCTACATGTCAATAAATTTATAATTATACTCAAGTTTTATTATATATCTAATATACTATCATACACCTCAAAAAGCAAGTATTCCCTGGTGATGCAGGAATTCCCCCGGCTCCTGCGAGTCAAAATACCATTACCCGGTTTTAGAGCGCTGATCCGGGAGAAAGAGGAATAATTACCAGCTCTCCTGTCTCTGTTCCGAAGATTAATTTATTATCCGCGGCAACAGGACGGGTTGTTATTTCCCGTCCCACATTAATTGAAACAAGCTCCTTCCCGTCAGCCTCATTAAGGATTACGAGTAATCCCTCTTTCGTGCCGAAAACAAGTCTTCCTTGTATAAAGAGGGGTGGTGCTGAAACACCGGTGACCGGGGGAAAACGTTCTTTGCCATTCTCCGGATCCAGACTTAAAAGAATGCCCCCTGCAAAAAGATTTACACTATTCTCCCCGCATTCAAGTCTATGATAAATCGTCGTATTTTCATTCATCACATCTCTTTCCCAGAGAAGAACATCCCTGATGACATCGATGCATACGATATGGCCGGAGCTGTCGCCAAAATATAAAAAATTTCCTTTAATCGAGACGGGAAGCGCAACAGGTTTCCTGGCTTGTGTGGGGAAAGTTTTCCGGATTACACCTGTTTCAGGATTGATAAACATCACCGTTCCTTTTTGGTCGACAATAATGATATGATTTTTATATAATACCGGGGTCGTCCGAAATTCCACGGGGCAGTTTATAGACCGGATAAACTCTCCGGATTTTAAGTCCATTATTTTAAGGGAATTATTTGCGGGAAATATTCCATACCCGGCACTATAGGGAATGATCCGCCTGCCAAAATAATGTGCTTCATCTGCCTGGAGGGATTTCCTTTTTACATGAGTACCGGAAGCCTTGTCTGCAATAACAAGTTCATCCGAACCGGTAAAATAAATCTTATCTCCAAGGACAACCGGATAAGAGTGTTCATTCGGATTATTATTAGTCGATATAGTCCACTTCTTTTTCCCGTTTTCATCAATCCCGTAGAGTGCCCCATATTTATCTGCAAGATAAATGGTTTTATCGTTATATTCGATTTGGCCGATTATCGATGTAGTTGATATGTTATAGTGCCGTATTTTATCATACGCTATAAATCCGGAATCCGAATTCTCCCGGGGTTCTTGAGAATTATTATCGATCTCCGGAAGATCTCCACTATTATTATTCGTCTCTATTTCCTTAATCCTATTTTCATCTTTTTGAAGGTGAACAGTATAATTATAATGGATTCCGGTTTTTGAATTAATATCAAATTGAGTATCTTCATACCCCGGGCATTTTATGACAAAGGTATATTTTTCCGCTTTATCATACAGGGCGCCGATCCTCTTTTTCCCGACAATTGTATCATTCATGTATACGACAGCATCATCGGCATCAACTTCAATCTCGATTAAAACGGGGTTTGCGTACATCGATGTATGATTACTCCCCGTCCCGTCGTAGCCTTTATTACCGGGAATCGAGTACCTCGGGGAAAAAAGATGTTTCTTAGTCTCTTCTGTCACATCTATGATATCTTTCTTAAGTCGGTTTAATGATTCAGTGACCCGCCGGGTCCGGGCAAAAAGCTCTTTTTCATAATAATTATCAGTGGTTTCTCTCGTATCCATTATAAAAGAGATGAGTGAATAAACAGTTTCCTTTACCAGTGAAGCCTTCTCTTTGGTAATGACTATCTCTTTTTTTTGATTTAATAATGGAGCATCTCCGATAAGAGTACTCTTAAGCTCATCAATCCGGTTCATCTGCCGGTTATTCGACCCGGAGTTGATAGTCTCGTATATTCCGGGGGGAAGCAGGGCAACACTCCCCTCTTTTACCGCAACATGAGTCTGCCGGCTATCCTCTTTAACCAGGAATTGCGTGCCCCTGACACTCAGGATAACATTGGGAGTGATTACTTCAAAGCTTTCATGGGGCAGGAGTTTTCCCAGGGAATTGAATACGGATCCCTTCTTAAGATATAATTGTATATCTTTTTTATCAATTTCATAGAGTAACGATTGTATTGTCACCTCGGAATTTTCCTCTATACAGATAATTGCTTTATCCCCTAATTTAATTTCAAGGTAGGAATCACTCTCTACTTTTATTGTATCATTCTGTGCAAGAAATTGACCGATCCCGAGGGTTTCCCAGATATCGTTTTGCAATACATAGCAATGACCTATATAAAAAACAACTAAAGCGGGTGTGACGGTACCTGATAATTTTGCAGTTGTTTCTTTTTCATTAATATTCTCAGGTAAATCACCCGCCTGCCGGAAACATCCGTAAAAAAATATACAGAAAATGATTAATAGTATTACATATAATGTACCAGGCGATTTGTATCGGTTCATGGGATTCCTCGCTTTCAATCTATGATTCTACACAACACCTATGATAAATGTAATTAATCAGAGAGGATAAATCAATGTAAAGAAACAAAGAAGGTATTATAATGTGGTATTATTTCGTTTATAAAAAGCAAGGTAATTCTCAAGCAGTACCGAGGCTGCAAGAGCGTCCAGTTTACCTTTCGCATTCTTTGCTTTAATTCCACTTTCTCTTAATATGCCTTGAGCAATTTTACTTGAATAGCGTTCATCCCACAGGACTGCATCAATATTCTCTTTTTTTAATAATTCCAAAAGCTGTTTAGCTTCTTCACATCCGGTGCTTTCCTGTCCATCCTCCCGGACCGGAAATCCAATTACCACTCTTTCTACATCTTTTTCCCGGATAACCGAACATAGTTCCTGAACGAGCTTTTCCTGATTTTCAAAATTGAGTAGTTTAAATGGTGAGGCGATCATTTTTAACGCATCTGATAATGCAAGACCGACTCTTTTTTTACCAGGATCGACTGCCAGTATTCTTCCCATTTAAGAATCTTTCCCTACTTATTTTTCATGAGTTCTTCAATCACAATATCTGTTATGTCTATTTCCGGAGTATAAAAATATATATTTCCGGCATTGACATCGAGGACAAGAGAAAAACCATTTTTAAAAGAAACCGAGTTAATTGCATCTATTAATTCATTCATGAATGTATCCGAATAATACAATTTTTTCATTTTTTCATCAATTCTCTGATTAGAAATTCTGGTATATTCACGTAAATGTTCGGTCTTTTTATCTTTTTCAAGTTCGTATCGGCGAACGCTATCATTGTCATTATTCATTTTTGCTTCAAGTATTTTCCCTTCAAGCTCTTTTATTTCTTCCATTATCTGTTCGATATACTTCGTATTTCGTTCTTTTTCAGATTCCAGATCCCGTAATGATTTTGAATTTTTAAAATAGGTTTGTGAGATTTTCTTTATATTAATGACTCCGACTTTAGGGAAATTCTGATTCGCTCCTATAACAAAAATCGTACAACATAATAGAATGAGTATGAGAATGATTTTTTTATACCTATGCATTTTTAACTCCTTTATATCTTACTATCGGAATTCAACAAAGTTGAAATACTCCTTATTATATTACTATCGGAATTCAACAAAGTTGA
>JAFGRV010000491.1 GCA_016934975.1 Spirochaetales bacterium
CTCCGTCCCCCCCATAGACGCAGAAATCGATCGGATGTACGTCAGGGCATCTTTAAGGGTTTTTTCCCCGTAGACAACGGGTTCATTGGAATATGCATGCCAGCTGCTCCCGAAGCAGATAATCTGAAACAGATCACCCTCATTTAAAGACCGCAGCGACAGATCCAGGGCAGCTTTTGCTTCTTCGATGGAACTCCCCTGCATGGATCCTGAACAATCAAGAAGAAATATAACCTCGGATTTAAGGTCTGATTTCACTCCTATCTTATCGAATTGCGGGAAAAATCTGAATAAAAGGGCTTTTTCCCCGTTTTCATGAGTGGCAAGGAGGCAGACCGACTCATTTTCCTCCTTCGTTTCACATTCCAGAATAAAATCCCGGTCAAGTCGGGTCGTTTTGTTTTTAAGGCTGATGGTTTTATACTCCCCGGTTTCCTCGATAATTATTTCATGAAATGGCGAATGAACAGCAGCTATGGAGGATGAGAGGACTTTTACGAAGAGTTCAAGGGTGTAAGGAACCTCACTCTGATAGGGCGGTGTAATCCGGTCGACTTTCACCGGGTCCGCGTCCTGGGGGGCGTATCGTGGGCTTACTGTGGTGGGGATCTGAAGCCGGATTGTTCCGTCAATTACCGGGAGTTTACTCACATAGGTAATGGTCACTTTTACCGTCTGTCCCGGCTTGATATTCCCAACGGAAATAACGAGGACATCCTGTAATTCCTGATCCAGAAGAAAAGAACCCTCCCCGGAATTTATGGCGTTATCATAGATCTCGAATGCTTTTTCACGTTCTTCAATCTGCCCGGCAATGACCTTCCCGTTTGTCTCGATTCTAAATCCGCAGACAGCGGCAGACTCTTCCACCGGAAAGCAATACACTGCTTCGATCGCCGTTTCCTCGGTATTTCTATAGACTTGAGTCACCGTTGTGCCGGAAGCGCTGTCCCTTACCTCCACATCGAGACGGATCCCCTGAAGCGCTACTTTCACGGTTGTGTCTTTTACATATAATCCTGATTCTGCTCCTCTCATTCTTCCCTCCTGTTACATACATTACTTATAAAATCCCTGATCTTTACAAGATCTTCCGAGAGAAGCTGCCCCGGACGAAAGGTCAACTTTATCCCGTCAGCTATCTCAAATCCCTCTTCCAGGGTTGTTTTAACCCCCGTAGGCAGGTCGATACTCACCCGGGGGATCTTGCCGCGGAGCATCTCTTTCATATGGATAAGAGGAACACCCTGGTCGGCCCATTCTTTTATTTTTTTTAATTGCTCTACATGAAGATCGGTATAATACGATCCTCTCCCGCTCCCAAGGGGCGGGTCCAGTATTTCCCGTTGTATATAATACCGTATTGTTCTCCGTGTTAAGCCTGTCAGTTTTGCAAGTGTCTCGATATTATACATACGCATCCTCTCTTTCTTGACATAAACATAACACTAATTGTGACAGTTGTCAAGATTTTTTTATTTTTTTTTAAGAAAATCCGCTTTTTATGCAATCACCACGACTTTTTCGCATATATATATAGTAGAAGGTGAATGTTTAGATTTGTTTTGAAACCGGGGATGCCCCGAGCCGCAGTTCGAGATTGCAAATCCGGACTGTCCCTTAACTCAGGATAATCGCAGTACTTAAGGAAGAAAAAAAATTTAACCACTAATCGCCTCTAATCGACACTAATTCTTATTTTTTTAGTGCCAATAAATGCAGATAAGTGATTTTTTCAGGAAGAGGTTTATCTTCCAATCTAATTTTATAGGAGTATTGATAAAACTTCGTTTTATCTTCCAATCTAATTTTAAAGGAGTAAAAATGGAAGTAAGAGAAATGCCAACAGAACAACGCCCCCGGGAGCGGCTGTCGAGCCTGGGGCCGGAATATCTTTCCGATAAGGAACTTTTATCTGTCCTTATCGGGACGGGGATTAAAGGGAAAGGAGTGAGTGCCCTTGCGGAAGAGGTTTTAAAGCTTCTGGAAATTTCCAATTACAAAACTCATTTTAAAACCCTCAAAGCCGTGACCGGACTTGGAACCGCCAGGGCGGCATTAATCGCGGCGGCGTTGGAGTTTTGCCGCAGGATTTTCTGCCCGGAACATCATAAGATTTCATTCCCTCATCATGTGCTGCCGATTATCCGGCATTATTCAGACAGAAAGCAGGAACACTTTCTCTGTCTTTCTCTTAACGGAGCCCAGGAAGTGATCGCGAAGAGAATTGTTTCCATCGGACTTCTTAACAGGACTGTTGTTCATCCGAGAGAAGTATTTGCCGGTCCGATTATTGACCGGGCGGCAAGCATTATTTGTGCCCATAATCATCCCAGCGGAAATGTCATGCCGAGCCACGAAGACAGGGATGTCACCTTTATGCTCAAAAAAGCAGGAAACATCCTGGGGATAAAGCTGCTGGATCATGTTATATTTTCACACGAAGCCTATTTCAGTTTTCAGGAACAAGGGGAATTGTAGGAGAGCGATGACGAACCCGGGGACTGGTGAGTATAATAAAATTATGAACATGTTATTTCAATTATCATTATCTTGTATAATCAAAATAAAAAGGCTATACTATACTGACAATTAATAAGATTGTCAGTATTTCCAATTATAGTTTTAAAAAGGTGTATTTTCAACTTCGTTGAATTCTAATAGTTATTTTATAGAGGTGATTGTTATTTCCTTATACTATAAGAAATTATGAGCGCTTATACAGCAAACGAAAATGACAAACTCAAAACAGAGGAGTATATTCCCATGTCATCACCAATGTCAAAAGAAAACCGATTATATACATATAAAGACTATCTATCATGGCCTGATGAAAAACGATTTGAATTAATCCACGGGATTGCATATGCCATGTCCCCCGC
>JAFGRV010000492.1 GCA_016934975.1 Spirochaetales bacterium
AATTACATTACCCATAGAAAATAAACAAGATACATAAAACAAAAGAGGATAAAAAATGTTAATAAAAGTAAAATAAAAAATTGAAAAAAAACTAAGATATCAATATGTTAATAATATATTCTATCTCATTTGATAAAGATATATCTTTTTTTTTCATTATTTCAATGTTATTAATTGCATGAATAACAGTACTATGGTTTCTTCCGCCGAAATGTAGACCAATGGTTTTCAAGGAAGAGTTTGTAACCAGCTTAGCAATATACATGCCTATTTGTCTGCAATGAGCAACTTCTTTCCTTCTGTCTTTTTCTCTTATTTTGTTGACTGGAATCTTATAGTACTCCCCCACACTTGCTATAACTTCATCGGGAGAAATTTTAATTTTTTTTATTTTATTAGATTCTTTAAGAACACTTCTTACAAGATCGATGGTAATATCTGATTTTGTTATAGAAGCATAAGCAAGAAGTTTTATAATGACACCTTCAAGTTCTCTTATATTAGAAGATACGTTTTCTGCGATAAAATATATAATATTTTCAGGTATACTGAGATTGTCTTCTTCCGCTTTTTTCTTAAGAATTGCAACTCTTGTCTCTAGGTTTGGTGGCTGAATATCAACACTGAGACCCCATTGAAAACGAGAAATAAGTCTTTCCTGCAAACCAAGTATATCTTGAGGGGGAACATCAGATGTAAGAACAATTTGTTTTTCATTTTTATGAATTTCATTAAAAATATGGAAAAACTCTTCTTGTGAACTTTCTTTTCCAGAAAAAAACTGGATATCATCTATAAGAAGAACATCGGCTTCCTTAAATTGAGAAGAAAATGTTTTAATACTGTTGTTTTTAATGGCATCAATAAAAGAAAGATAAAACTCCTCGGAGGTACTGTATATGACATTACAATCATGATTTTTATTAAGTATAAAATTACCTATTGCCTGCAAAAGATGCGTTTTCCCAAGGCCAACGCCACCATAAATATGAAGGGGATTAAATTTGGTTTTTCCGGGTGCTTTTGAAACGGCGGTGGCAGCGGAATGGGCGAATTGGCTGTTTGGACCGACAACAAAAGAATCCAAGGTAAAACGTTTGTTAAGATGTAACATTGGTGAAGAAATAGACGAAGAAGGAAAAGAAGTTTCTTTTAAAGAGGATGATGGGTCGTATACGCAGAATACAATATCTGTTATATCGGGGGAAAATGATTTGGCTGAATTTAATAAGTTTTTTTTAAAATGCTTTTCAAGGTGCTCCGCAACATAACGGTTTGGCGAAGAAAGAGAAAGAACGGAAGATGCGTTTTTTTCTATTACAGAGAGTGGCCTAAAGAATGTTTCAAAGCGATGGGCATCTATCGATCGCGCAACAAGAGAGAGTACATTTTTCCATAAAAGAGAATGGTTCATAAGATCTTTTAATAAAATAGTATCTGACGGAAGACGGGTGTTTTTAAATGGAGGAACAAATTAAATAATTTATATTTAGATTAATTTGAACGAAAAACATTGACATTATAAGCCACCGAAAGCATTTTCAATTGATTCAAAAGGAGGAAAATAATGAAAAGGACCTTTCAACCATCAAAACGAAAAAGGGCAAACACGCACGGTTTTAGAAAAAGGATTTCGACAAGAGGAGGAAGAAAAGTTCTGTCAAGCAGGAGAAAGAAGGGAAGAAAACGACTTGCCGTTTCAGTTTAAAGAAACAACAAAACAGCCAATATCATTGAAAAAAAAACATATATATAATTTAAGAAAACAAGGCAGAATAAAAAAATCGAGAAGCATTTTAAGCCTTATAAGAAACGGATCGGTATTGAGTTGTCCTCACATTAAAATATTTTTCTGTAAAAACAATTTAAAAAACAACAGGTTGGGAATACTTCTTTCAAAAGATATTGGGATATCTTGTTTGAGAAACACGATAAAAAGGAAAGTACGAGAAATTTTCAGAAAAAAAATATCTGATTTTGAACCTCATTATGATGTCCTCGTAAAAATTATTTCGGTCAAAAATGTAATAAAAAAAAGAACACTAGAAGAAGAATTGTTATCATGGTACGAATGTATAAAAAGATAATTTTCTTTAATATAGAACTACTCATAACCATAATAAAGACATTGTGTTTTATTCCAAGGGGTTGTTGTAGATTTTATCCTTCATGTACAGAATATTCAAAAGAAGCCTTTTATAAATTACCAATGAAAAATGCGCTTTGGGCAACGATAATCAGGGTTTTAAAATGCCACCCATTTAATAGGGGCGGTTATGAACCATTTATTGAGGAAAACTACAAATAAAAATCGGTTTTAAACATGAATAAAAACACCGTATTTGCATTTATGCTCATATTTGTAACGGTGGCGTTTTTTACAAGCCCACTTTACCAAAAATTTTATTATTCTACAATTCTTAAGAGGCCTTTCCCGGCGGAAAAATTATCAAACAAAAAAACATCCGAGTCAAAGGAAATAATAGTAACTGAAAAAGAAGAAGAAACAAGAGTGGAGGATTCTACTAAAGAAAGGGTTTCAGAAATAAAAGAGATTCCAAAAAGCAGTGATACCATATGGATTGAAACAGAGAAAGTAATAGCGGGTGTAGACAAACTGGGAGCAAGGATTATATCTCTTAAAATGAAAGAATACCCCCGTTCGCAAAGATCTGAAAAGTTATTTGAAAAAAGCGGAAAGGGTATTGATTATGTGGAAGTTATATCAAAAGAAAGTAAGGGCGGGGCATGCATGACCATAAATAATAAAAACTATGATAATGACGTTTTTTCGTGTGAAGATAGAAAAATCGATAAACACATACATGTAAATAAGGGCGATAGCACCTGCATTTCTTTTTCAACAGAAGATTCCTCGGGGAATATTTTAAAGAAAAAGTATTTGTTTAGGGGTGATGGTTATGTCATAGGTTTAACGGTGATAAGTAAGTTTTTAAACAACAGCAGAATTACATTGTCGTGGCCCGCCGGAATTGTCGAAAGCGAAAAAAAAACCGGTATTTATCAAACAGAGGAGCGCGCAGCGCATTTTTCAGACGACCAGGTGGTCGAGCACATAAAAGCGAATAAACCAATAACAGAGGAAAAAAGCGGGTTTTATCGATGGATCGGAATTACATCAAAGTATTTCTTTTCAGCAATTGTGCTAGACACCACAAGAGACGCGGACATACAGATAATTGCGTTTGACGAAAACAAAAAAACAGAAAAAGACGGAAAAAAGGATAAATTAAAAAAGATTAATTATTCAATAAGTTATCAATTCAGTGTCCAGGGAAACTATGCGTCGTACTGGTTTTATACCGGACCGGCAAAATTTTTAGATTTGAAGAAATTCAAAATTAATTTCCATAAAATAATGTTCCCTGTTTATCCATGGAATATTTTAGGGGTTAAAATTATACCGTTATGGGCAGACTCCTGGTTTCCACCAATAGCGGAGTTTGTACTTTGGCTTCTTTTGGTGCTTTACGGTTTTACAAAAGACTATGGAGTTTCCATATTACTTTTAACTATTCTCACGCGGCTGGTTACTTATCCCTTGACACAGAGTAGCATGAAATCTATGAGCCGCATGAAAGAACTGCAGCCAAAAATAAATTCATTGCGGCAGAAATATAAAAGCAATTCAGCAAAAATGAACCAGGAGATAATGGCTCTCTATAAAAAAGAAGGTGTAAATCCATTGAATCCGGGCTGTCTGCCGATGTTACTCCAGATGCCTGTGTTTTTCGCACTCTTTGTAGTTCTTCAGAAAGCGATAGAACTGCGCGGCGCTTCCACATTATTGGTGCCATGGATACATGATTTATCGCTGCCCGAATCGTTAATTTCATTTGAAAAGGTACTCCCGTCAGGAATTCCTCTCTACGGGTCTAGTTTTGCGCTTTTGCCTGTTATCATGGCGGTTCTCACCTATTTCCAGAACAAAATGACCATAAAGGATCCTAATCAAAAAATGATGATTTATTTCATGCCTATTTTCATGATGGTGCTGTTCAATAATTTTCCCTCCGGACTTGTTTTATACTGGACAAGTTCAAGCGCCCTCGGTCTGCTACAGCAGTATTACACAGAAAAGAAACGGAAGAAAACGACGTCTCAAATCAAACCGGAAGCATTTTCATCCGTAAAATAAGCATATTTGCGACGCATGTACATCAGCAAATGTCACAATCAGAAACAATTGTAGCTCCGGCAACTCCCCAGGGAAAAAGCGCTCTTGCCGTCCTTCGTTTATCAGGGAAAGATTCAATCGCGGTGACCGCAGAATGTATCGCGGAAAAAGCGCGTTTTTTGAGTACGCCGAGCCGAACAATAAGTCTTTACACAGCAAAAAATTACCCCAGCGGAAAAAACATCGACCAGATAACCTGCATTAAGTACAACGCTCCACGGTCTTTTACTGGAGAAGACATGGTGGAAATAATCTGCCATGGAGGCGGGATTATTATTCAGGAAATATTTGAGTCGCTTGTAAGAGCAGGGGCCAAGTCGGCAACAGGCGGCGAATTCACCAGAAGGGCCCTGAATAACGGAAAAATAGACATAATGAAAGCGGAGGGTATCGGGGCGCTCATTGAAAGCACCGGCAAAAATGAGTTGCTCTGCGCAAACAAACTGTATTCTGGAAAAGCGAATGCTTTGGCGCTGTGGAGGGAAAAGGTGCTGGTACTTCTGGAAAAAATTGAAAACAAAATAGAATTTGAGGAAAGTCCTTCCAATATGGATGAGAAGGGTAAAAAAACGGTAGAAGATTTTTTGGTTCGGCTGAAAGGTGATTTAGAGAGAATAGAAAAGATACGTATCGTTGATAAAGGATTAAATGTTGTCATAGCTGGGCCGGTAAATGCAGGCAAGTCTACCCTATTTAATGCGATTATTGGAAAAAACAGAGCCATAGTTCACCGGGAACCCGGAACCACAAGGGATATTGTCAGTGAACGATTATGGCTGCATGGTCATGAGATACAGCTTTTCGACAGCGCCGGAATCCGAAAAACAGATTATGAAATTGAAAGAGAAGGGATAGAACGCTCACGAGAGGCCATGAGGGATGCCGGTATTATTATTTGGGTGACCGCAGCAGACGAAAAGATAACAAGCGCGGAATTAAAAGAACTTGATTCAAACAGAGAAACAACCGACCTTGTATGTGTTATCAATAAAATTGATATGTGCGATGGGGGAAAAAAGGCGGCAGCCATTAAAAAGAGAGGTATTAAAACAGTATTAATGAGCATGAAAGAGGAAAGAAAGGGAAAAACCGAAGAACTTCTCGCGATTATAATAAAAAAAATCGAAGAAATACAGAAAGACACAGATCTGCCCGAAATGCTTTTTAATGCACGGCACGAAGAGATCGGAAGGATATTATTCAGGGAACTTTCAATGGCGCGAGAAGAGTGGGAAAGGCCGGAAGTGGCGGCACTATATCTGAAAAAGGGATTGTCGTGTATGGATGAATATTATGGAACGGTAAATGCAGAGGAAGTGCTCAATGGAATATTTAAAAATTTCTGTATAGGGAAATAATATACCGTTTAAAATTTTTGGTTCTAACTCGATTTGAATGGGTCTATGTTTAAACCGCCGCATCCAAGGAATACGATATTTCTGAACATTTCAAAGGTTCT
>JAFGRV010000493.1 GCA_016934975.1 Spirochaetales bacterium
AGTTGATGCATCAGGATTTGAATGTGTATAGTATGGCTCAGTTGGTGCGGTTTTTTTTGGGGTGGTTTTTGGATTTTGTCCGGGTGTATGGGGAGGATGCTCTGGATGAATTGGATAAATTATTTAATAATTGGAAGGTTAAAATTGAGAAAAAACGTTTTTCACAAAAGGAAATGCGACAATTGTGGAATTTAATTTACCAAAAATCAGGAATATATAGACTTTTAAATATTTATACCAATCACTTCTCTCCTGCAAGGATCTATCGCCTATAAAACCTACTCCCACACACAAAACCTTGCAAACAAAACCAAAATCCACTATCATTACCCCATGAAACAACTCAAGGAGAATACCCATGCCTAAAAATACCGCAAAATTCCTTCCAATCCTCATCACCCTCACAATCCTTCTGTCCTCATGTCCACCCGAAAAAGAACCCGAACACCAGCGAACCGACGGCGCGACAAAAATCGGATTTCCCGGCCTCCCCGGCTCCTGTCAAAACGCCGCATGGTCCCCGGCAGCACTCAATCAATTCGTATTTACCAACTTTCGAAGCAGCTACAACGAAGGAGACGCATATCTGTATATCTGCGATTTAAAGGATAATTCCATATCCTTGTTACTCGGCGGTTACAATGTCAACATGCCCGGCGGGGCGTGCATCTGGAATCCGGTAGTCAATAAAATCGTATTTTCCTCGGAACGAAACGACATATCAGAGAACGCCTACCAGATAGATCCGGAGGGAACAAATCTACAGATAATTACAAATGAATCCGGATACATGGCCTGGGAACCCGGTTTTTCACCTGACGGAACAGAGATAGTCTATGAACGGGTTGATGACGCAGACACCCAACATTCAATTTATAAATGTGACGTAAGCACCCCAACCAACCGGGAAGTTATTGATGACTCCGGTGACTGTAGACAACCGAGCTGGTCCCCCCGGGGTGACAGTATCTGCTATCAAAAATACACCGGCTCCAAATATGAAATTATCCTCTGCGATAGTGACGGCTCAAACCAACGGCGACTCCTTAATTCAACAGCTGAATCAACAGACTGCTCCTTTTCCCCGGATGGCGACTGGATTGTTTTCAGTTCCGAATATGAGTGCGAATACGCCAATATCTTCATATGCCCATTCTCCGGCAGTATGCATACCCCAAACGAATGGATCCGGGTAACCGACGATCCCGGGTATGACGGTGCCCCGGGATGGTCCCAGGATGGCACACGAATAATTTTCGAACATACTGATGGTGACCCGGATGAGTCGGAAAGTGCAACTTTATGGATGATTGATGTACCGGACCTGTTATAAAACCAAAGATTTTTTAAGCGAAGAAAAAAACACTGCAACATCACCACCATTAAAACACAAGGCTGATGAAAACATTTACCCCGCAACTTAAACCTCCCCGGCCTGGCTTGCACCCGCACAGCCCCAATCCCTGTCTCCTTACTATCCCGCCCCTCATTTTTACAAATTCCTCTGCGACAATTGTAGGTTGATGCATAATCCCACATGGTTTTTTCCAGCTCTCACTTCATTTGCAGCCTTCCGGATTGCCGGGCAACCGGATTTTCAGATTTTCAGATTGCCGGATAGACAGATTGCCGGATTCCCAAAGGGTGTCACTCAGACGCGAAACATACAACACGAAAACCAACGTAATTGTCGCGAATGTGCGGTCGGCCGTCGCTACGGATGCAGGAACGCAGGACCCTATCGACATTGCCGCTCCACGCGCCGCCCCGAAGAACGCGTGTTTGTTGTTTTCCAATCTTTCCCTGTTCACCTCCCTCATCATTCAAAGGATCGGTTGCTCCTTCCGTCTGCCGATAAAACACCGATTTTTCATTATTCCACTGAACATCAAACCAATCAAAACACCACTCCAATACATTCCCCCCCAAATCAAACACCCCTTCATCCGTCACATTCCGGGGAAACATCCCCACAGCCGACGGGTGGCCCAATCCTGTTTTATACCAGTTTGTAGTTTCCGGTTCCGGCTCGGTATTTCCCCAAGGATATTTTCTGTAATTGCTGCCTGGCCCTCTCGCAGCCCGCTCCCACTGAGCTTCCCTCGGCAAAGAATACTCAGGTCCCAGCCATGCAGCATATGCCATCGCCTCGAACCAGCTCACTCCGACCACAGGCCGTGTGGGAAACTGCATCTGGATTTCCCAGTTCTCCGGTCCGGTAAACTCACCGAATCCCCCGGCTTTCCAGTATTCTTTCATTGAGTAACCGCCATTACTCACAAACCTTCCATATTCGTAAACCGTTACCGGATATTTTCCGATTTTATACGAAGTAAGGTTTACTTTATGAACCGGAGATTCGTGAATAAAAGCGCCAGGGTCATAATTGGGTGCATCAGGGTCGTCACTTTGCGCGCCCATTAAAAACGTACATGCCGGTATTGTCACAAAATGGTCCCCCGCCAATCTCGGGTCTCCTGCCTGTCCCAAAGCGTCTGCCGCGTCACTGCGTACTTTTACCGGAATTGTGTAAGCCTTATTTTTATCAAAAATCGCCATGACTTCCGTTTTTAGCCGTGTGTAAGCGGGATCGTTTATTTTATACCCGTAAGGTGAAAGATCCTGCTCCATGGCACCGAGAAGACCGAAGAACCGGGCTTTGTCTTTCAACTCCTGACGGTCCTCCTCTTTTTTAAGCAAGGCTGTAAAAAACTTGTCTATCTTATCCAGCCCCTGCTTGTAGAGCACACCACAGAACAAAAGAAGAACCTCTTTCCATTCCGGGCTCTCCAGGATTGCATCGGTAAGCAGGAGATCCAGCTGTTCTGCATCAGCCTTGCCCCCGAGGGCTTTGGCGCACAAGTATTCCTGAAAGGTGAGATGCCGGAAAGCGATATTGTTTCCCCGCTCCACAATCACGCCGCTGTCGATTTCTTCCCGGGCGATAAATTCCCCTGCCCGAAAGTACTGCTCCTGCTGCGTCGAACCGGGAAAACACGAGGCAGTCTTCTCGCACGCCCATTTCCTGCCGGCCTGGACCTGCCGCCCGCCGGGATGTGTCTGCATGGCAAGGGCAAGGCACTGGAGAATATTTTCACGCTGTTCAACAGGGGATCTCCCGGGTTTGTGTTCCCGGGACCTGAGAAGCCAGGTAATGACGGATTCATACAATTCCGCCCGCTGCTCGGGAAGGCGCCTCTCGTTCCAGTGAATCACGGCGAGGGCGGTGAGCATTAATGGATTTAAAGCGAGCCTGCGGATCGCCGGGGAATCGTGGAGTGCACCGGATAATGCGGAGAAATATTTTTCACAGGAAGAATCGAGAAGATGTTCCGAGAAAAGTGCCCTGGACCAGAGGGTCAGAAAATCGTGAATCCCCTTTTCGGGGAGGGGGGCGATGGTAAATTCCTCGAAATCCGGAAGTATCGCCTTTCCCGAATGGGTTTGAGGTCTCGTGGTACAGATAACGTGACACTTCCTGTTTGCCCGGATGGCGTTGGTGACCATACTGCTCACCCGTTCACGGATGGTTCTATCAGGCGCCTCATCGAGGCCGTCAAAAAGAACCAGACACCCCCCGTTTTTCAGCTTCTCCCGAAAAAAGCCGGGGGACAACCCCCAGTTTACGGTTTTGTTTTTATATTCCAGATAATGGGTAATCCATGTGCCCTCTGTTTCTACCAAAGGAGTTTCATGTTCCCCATTACGGGAAGAAAGAATATATTCCGACAATTCACTCACACGGATAAAAATCGGCAGCAATAACCCCCCGAGACCGAGTTCTGTTTTCGCGATATCCGGGTCATCTTCCCGGATAGCCCTTGCCAGAACAGCGGCGATATATTGAAGAAACGTTGTCTTCCCCGAGCCGGGATCACCAATGATAGTGACATACTGATGCGAAAGCAGATGAGACAGGGGAACCTCGCCGCGTGATTCAATCATGGCATCTGTATGTAAACGCTCTTTTTCATCTCCACGGTGATTTGTGGTGGTTAAAGGGATGTAAAGCTCATCAATCCTGAATTTATGCACCCGGCCGCTTCCCACCATAACCCCCCGGATGTCAATAAACCCGCATTCATCAAGAATCCAGGCGAGATAATCCGGGAGATTTTCATCAACCTTAATCGCGGGTCCGGCAACAGTTATTATGGCATTACTTTTTTTTTTTACATCCAGGGTAAAAGGGAATCTGCCGTCTGATCTGTGGGGATTTACATCGTAATTGATGCGGAAGCAGTTGTGTTTATGGAGGTACTTATAAAACTGAACGAAACCTTTCCCGTCTTCGGGGTTGATATCGATAATATTAAAACTGTTCTCCGATTCCCGTTGTTCAAAACCCGCCCCTGCCCCGATGGTCATGGAATTTCCCGCCCCGTCAAAGGTACAGGTGTTTTGGGGTTCGTGGATATGACCGTGAAAAAGAATATCCATCTTATTTTTAAGCATATTGATGACCGGTGTTTCCGCCGGATGAAAGCAGGAAAAAGGATGATGAAAAAACGCAAAAGAAAAAAGCCCCGTTTTATCCTTCAACTGCAACGCATTTTCAAGCTGATACAAACTTATGGCGAGTTTCCGGTTTTCGTCTCCGTCATATCCGGCGAACAAAGCGGAATTAAGCCCGAAGAGATTAAGGGAAAAGCTTTTATCAGCCTTGCGGATGGGAAGGTGTTTTACATAAAAGTAATTATTATCATCAAACAGGGTCCTGCCGGAGACAATATTGGCAAAGCTGTTAAACTCCTTAAACTTGCGCATTAATATAGGAAATGAATCTCTGTCCCTGAGTGTTTTTACAATATCTTCCTGGCTTGCGAAGGAATAAAAACCCTTTACATGCCAGTCTTTTATCTCCGACCTGTCCACATCATGATTTCCCGGCACCACAAAAAGCCTGTTATTCGCAAGTCCCGTCACCTAAAGAAGTTTCTGACAGAAAATCTCCGCCACTTTGTATTGTTCTTTTTGACCACTAAATGCAAGGTCCCCGGTAATAACAATAAAGTCAAAAATCCCGCCTTTTTCCATAATAGCAGTAATCTCCGCGATCATGCTCGCGGTCACCACATCCGCACCAAAAGATTTGGCAGGATCCGCGCCGGCAGTTTTAAAATGAAGGTCCGATATATGAAGAATTCGAAGATTCAGAGACACACACGACTCCTTTTAATGTTTGGTTATATGTTAAAAAGTATACGAAGGATTAATAAGATGTGCAATACTTAAATTTTTTTTATCTCGTTCCGGAAATCTTCTACTTCCTCTTTTGTAAGTTGGGTGACCTTGACAATCTGGTCGACAGAAAAACCCTCTTTTAGCATATTGATAGCTATTCGTTTCCCCGTAGCCTTCTCCCCAATCTCCTCTCCAATCTTCATTCCCATCTCTTTTCCCATTCGCTCTGCCGTTTTTATCCGGCTTATCTGGTCGCGCTGCCATTTTTCTCTTGCTTCATAGAGTTCCCGTAATTCATCATTCCGGGTAAACTGCTCATATTGTTCATGGGCTTTGGTAAAAACAGGATAATTATGTAATAATACTTCCATCGCCTCTTCCTCCTTGCCTTCATAAGTAAAATAACGGATCCAATGATCCAAATTTTCTTTCATTTTTCCCGATGCTTTTTCCATTTCCAGGAAGTGAATGATAAGATGGTCGCTTAAGACAAAACCGGGATTATCTTTTTCACTGATGACATAGCAGGTATGTAATTTTTCAATTCCGGGAAACAAGGTCCCGTCTACAAGATTTATGCAGATTACCGGTTTTAGCAGGGCATAATCCTGCCCCTTCTCCAGCTGGTTCGCATACTGTTTTGCCCAATAAAATAAAATCCGGTTAGTAAAATCATCAAGTTTCCCGGCCTGGACCTCTATATCATAATGATTTCCCTGCAAATCCGTCGCTTTCACGTCAAGTATGGTTTCTTTGTCCATGATAAAAGTACGGTAATTAAAGGGATTCTTTAATTTCACCTCTTTTATAAGAGGAAAATCGGTGTCTTCTAAAACAGCATTGATGAAAGAGAGTAAGAGATCGCTGTTTTCTTCACGGCCAAAAAGATATTTTATAAAAATATCCCTTACAGGATTTAAATAATAACTCATATTATATTAATACCCCAATCCGGGATGATTGTCAATAATTATGCAGCCGGACTACTTTATCTGAGCATTTCCTGGTCAACTTGCTCCTTAAACAGTTCCACACCAAGCCGAAGATAACATAATATGAGACAAGTATAGTACAGGTAACATAAACTATTCATACTTAAAATAAAGGTTGCTGAATACTATCACCGGGTTTGATATTTCTCGCTTTACAAAAGTGATATTCCGGATTGGGTGTATTTTCTTATCAATCCCTCTCTTAACCGGTAGGTATTTGCCTGTTCGGCGTGACCTTTCCAACCTGCAATTCCGGCAGCAAACCGTTTTAACGTTATTTTTTTCTTCCTTACATCTCTTTCCATTCGCTTTATTCTTTTACAAAACCGTTTTACATTGTCTTTTTTAAGCAAACGAAAATCCGGAAATATCCGCTGTCCAAGAAAATTGACGCCATAAACACTTTTAAGAATATGACATTTTCCCGGGTGTAACAGCAGTCTTAGTTGTACGAAATATTCACTTATCCGGGTACTCACTTGTTTAAGAGATTCTTTATCATGTGAAGCAATAATAAAATCATCAACATATCTGGCATAACATTTTACTTTTAGCTGTTCTTTTACATAATGATCAAATCGGTTTAAGTAGATATTTGCGAAAAACTGACTGGTAAGATTACCTAACGGCAGACCTTTTCTCCGGGAGAGTGGTGTAAACAAATCATCCCCGGGAAACAGGTTGTATACGAACTCCTGCTCATTACTTGCATCAACAATTGTATCAATTAAAAAAAGCAGATCCGGGTCGCTTATTTTACGTTTAATTTCATTTTTTAGGATTTCATGATCGATCGATGGAAAATACTTTTTGATATCACATTGTAATACATACCGGTTGAACTTTAAATAATGCTGCACCCGGCGAATTCCCGCATGGGTTCCTTTTCCTTTCCTGTTCGCGTAACTGTCATAAACGAATGTTTTATTAAAAATTGGTTCGATAATATTACAGAGTGCATGATGGACCACACGGTCCCGGAAAGGCGCGGCGCTTATAAGCCGTTTCTTTGGCTCCATGATATAAAAAGAACGGTAAGGACCGGGTTTGTACCTGTTCTCTTTTAATTCCTTATGCAATTGTACAAGGTTATCCTCCAGATGAAACCTGAACTGCATCACCGGATATTTATTCCCTTTTCCCAGGGAAGCCTTTTTTGCAGCCACGACTAAGTTTTCAAAACTGATAACTTTTGCGTACAAGTTTTTATGTGTTTTCACATGGTTTGCTTCTTTCTATGTAGTAAAGGGATTTTACCCCGGTTATTTACTGTACGGGAACCTGTTCCATCCTCGTACTAAGGTTCCCGCATCCGTTATTTTGTTTGAGCTTTGGACATTTTTGTGCCCTCGCTGCAGGAGGGAATCTGTTACACCCTTTTCACACGTCCCGGAATCCGTAAACGCCAGGCATCGTTTTTACGTACACATCCTTGGGCTTAATTCAGACGCGGAACATACAACACGAAAACCAACGTTATTGTTGCGATTGTGCGGTTGGTTGTTGTTACGGTTGCAGGAACGCAGGTTCCTATCGTTATTGTTGTTCCACGCGCCGCCCCGAAGAACGGACACCTTCGATTCCACCCCTTTATACATTTATTGTTGCCTTTTGTTGCTGTATCCATTTTCCCAGCATTTTTCCGGTTTCACTGAGCTCTTTACTCGCGTATTCGTAGGATTTTATTGATATAAATTCCATTTCAAAACTAAGCCGGGAAAGTATTTTTAGATACATTAATTTTTCATCTGCTTGTTCAAGTGCATCTATTTTATTTTTCCGCATATTTGCGGAAGCGATTAGTTCTATCATTTCCAGCACGCTATTTTCCAG
>JAFGRV010000494.1 GCA_016934975.1 Spirochaetales bacterium
AGCCACTATGGATCATAGTCAGACATTCTCCCTCGCCTTCTGCACGCGGTACAGAAAGTAGTAAAGAAGAACCGTTGTAAAAATCATTCAGGCCATCAGTAAATACAGACCCCGGTACCCCATGAGGGGAACAATGGATCCAAATATATAAGGCCCGATACCGAATCCCACATCGAGGAAAATATAATAGGTTGCTGTTGCCAGTCCTAATCTATGAGCCGGAGCCCGTCTAATCGAAATTGCCTGGCCGCAAGAGAGAAAATTTCCGTGAGAGAAAAGTCAGTACTGTAGAATAATTAAACCCGACAATTAATACAATAATAGAAATCGGTATCGCGGTAATTTCAAGAAAATTTGATATTTTAAAAGTCTTTTCAGCATACTGCTGATTATGATTATGCGGTTTTCGAAGAGGCTGACGAATTAAAAAAGATATTCCAAAACCGATCAACGCAATTCCTGAACACACTATAAAAATCATTTTAAAATCCACATGCTGTCTCAATAGTATTCCCCAAAAAGGGCCGAGTGCGGTTGCCAGTATTTGACTCATACTGTAATAACCAATTCCTTCTCCTTTTCTATGTTCAGGGATAATCTGGGCAACAATTGTTCCAGTTGCAGTACTTGCTATTCCGTATGCGATTCCATGTAAAAACCGTATGATGATTAATAAGGGTACATTAACTGCTGCCACATAGAATACTGATGTAATCATGAAACAGCATGTTCCAATAATTAAAAGATTCCTGCTTCCCATCATTTCGACAAGATGCCCGGTTCCCAAACGCCCGGTCAAAATCCCAAAAATAAAAATACCTGAAACAAGCCCTGCCATGCCTGTGGAAGCATGGAATGTATCCACTGCATAGGTAGTGATAAGAACCATCAGCAGGTAAAATACGATGTATATTAAAAAATTCACTGCCGTCACTGTAATAAAATTTTTAGTCCATAATCTTACTTTTTCCATGATGTATTTCTCCTGAGAAACCCTGAATGGACCCGACGGCAGGATTTTTTTATTCATGCTCATATCTTAAAATAATGTTCTTTACTGACTAGGCATTTTAACTTTAAATCCTCAGTTATGCATTTAAAGCATACATTGTTTTAACATCTGCTCACAGACAAAGGCCGATTCACATTCACCACCCGGCTATTAGTCAGGCATGGAAATTGTAGCATCCCAGTTGTAGTAAGTTTTTCAATTTCTTTTCCCATAAATAATTGAGGTTGTCCCGCAACCCCACACAAGGCTGGCTCATAATATCATTACACCATATATGGTAGGTATAAAATAATAACAACATTATATATAGAGGAGCTATACGATAGTATCTCTACAAATAAAGGTTATTGGACAGCCTGAATTAGATGAAATAGCCAGGTGTAAGAAATTGACAAATATTTTTCCTGACATCCGGAAATTATCTATGAGTCAGGACATAAATGCGGGTCAACGCTCAGTGTTACAGGCCGAAAATCCTTGAATAAAACCTGCGATTTTCGGCTCGTTACACTGAGCGTCATCTAATGAATATAAAAAAAGTGCCTGTTCAAGTATTTCAGGCGTTTTTGTGCAGGCCGTGAAAAGTCTCCCGAGGGAAATTCCGATACGACTTTCTCATAATAATATTTCGCCTGTTTTAAATCCCGGATCACGGTATCTTTCTCATAAAGGAAAGCAAGTCGATAATAAATACCATCCAGCATCTCTCCTTTGTTGTACGAAGTGAGATATCTGCCGAGCACGTCTATGGCATGATCATAATCATTCTTTTGTTCAAGCATATCAGCCATATCCAGGATATCCTGTAAAGGACATGTTTTTCCCTTATCGAGGAGGTAAGAAAGATAGGTCACGGATTCGGGATTTTTTTTTCGTAATGAGTAGCTGAATAATTTCTCTGCCGCGGGTAATGAGTACTCATCATCCCTTTTAAAATTTTGTTCCAGATAAGGAATTGATGCCTCGGTCTCACCGAGTTTTTCATAGAGACCTGCTATGTTTTCATTCAATTCAGGGGAAGCGGGATCATAAATGGCGAGATATTCCTTGAGTGCCTGATTATAATCTCCCCGGTCGGACAATTCCGCGGCATTTGTACTGGTTGTCACGAAATTATCATAATTATCCGGGATAAACTCATCATCAGCTAAAACATGGACCCGGACAATCTCTTTTTCCTGGGAACCTTTACTATGATCCTGGAGTATAAATTCAAGATCAAAGTCACCTGTTTTCATGGATTTAAAGGTAAAGATACAATCCTGATATGTCGTGTCTTTAGAGACGTATTTTACCCCCTGGGCATCCGTCTCATGGATATAACCGGAAAAGATCCACCCATTGTGATTGAAACTGATTTCAATATTTTCACCCCTGTGGGAAAAGATTTCACTCACATTCGGGAGCATCTCTTCTTTTTTTTGGATTGATTTTTCATTTGCAATGGCTTTCTTTATATCATTTTTTTTCTCTTTTTTTACCTCTTGTGGTTTTTCATTTTTTTTCTGTACTTCCTTTTCTTTTACCGGGACTTTCTCCACCGTCTTTTCTTTTTTCACCTCTTCTTTGATACTTTTTTCCTTCACCTCTTTCTCTTTTATCTCCGGTTGTACCGGAATTTTTTTTTGAACTGATGGGAGAACGAGTTCGGGTGGTGAAAGAAGAATGGAATGTAAAGGATCGGGACTTTTAAGTTCGAAAGATATATATGAATAAATGCTCTCCGGGGGTTGAAGCAGGGGAAGAGTGTTCATTACAAACGGTTCATCTCCCGGGGACTGTTCTTGTATCTCCGGTCTCTGCAGGATTGATATTTCAGGTCTCTGCAAGGTGTCGTTGTTTTCCGGAGATTCCGGTCCGGATTCGATAACAGCCTCCGGAACAATAAGGCTTGTACATGACGGAAACATGAAAAGAAAATAAAAGACAAGCAAAGAAATAACAAAAATGAAATATAAATTTCTCTTTAAAAGCATATTCCCCTCCCGTTGAATGCTTATAAATCGTTTAATCTACAGTATTAAATAGCTCCTTAATATAATTATCGTTCTTTTTTTGAAAATACTCATGTAAAATTTCATTTACAGGAATAAAAAATTTATCTACCTCTTTTTTATCCCATCCGGAAGAAAAATCTCTGACAGGATATGTTTTTTGCTCAAAAAAATCGGAAAATTCTTTGTCGAGATAAAATTCCGTAATTGAAAACCTGCGGGATTGGGAGGTACTCACTTTTTCCGTGGTGTTTTTTTTGCCGGGGGTTCGTGGGATAAGTAAAATCAAAGTCAAAGCTAAGAACGCAACAAAAAGAACAATTCCCGAAATAAATATAATAGTACGTAACGATATGCGATTTAAAAAAAACTCAGGCATAGGTTTCTTCTTTTTTCGGTTCCTTTATGCGTACGGTGATTATTTTTGAGACCCCCGATTCTTCCATGGTGATTCCGAAGAGCGCCTCTGTTCCGGTTATCGTTTTTTTATTATGAGTGATGATAATAAACTGGGTCTCTTTTGAGAATTCAGCGAGAATATTAATAAATCTGTTCACGTTTTCTTCGTCCAGGGCGGCATCAATCTCATCCAGAATACAAAAGGGTGACGGCCGTACCATATATGTGGCAAAAAGCAGGGCCACACCGGTTAACGAGCGTTCACCGCCGGAAAGCAGCGCGATACTCTCAAGATTTTTGCCCGGGGGTTGAGCCATTATTTCGATACCTGATTCCAGGACATTCTCCGGTTCCGTGAGCCTTAATTCGGCTCTTCCCCCCCCGAAAAGCCTGCGGAACATGCTGTGAAAGTTTTTTCGTATTTGATTATAGGTCTTAAGAAATAAATCCGATGATTCGGTCCTGATTTCCGATGTGATGCGGCTTAAATCCTGCTGTGCTTTGTGTAAATCATCGAGCTGGCCCGTGAGAAAATCATAACGCTCTTTTACTTCCTGAAATTCCTCCGGGGCCATCAGGTTTACCTGGCCGCAATTCTTTAAACTTTCCTTTAAATCCGTGATGCTGTCCCGGATCTCTTTTGCGGGGGTATTGATTTCATGCATTTCCGATTCAAATTCAGCTAAATCCCGGGAATAGTGTTCATTAAAATTCGAGTAGACATTTTTAATTTCCACATTGATCTCTGCCGAACGCATCTGGATGTGTTCCAGTTTGGATTGAACGGAAAGAAGCTTATTCATCATACTTTTTAGATTTTGTTCGTGGGAGGTGAGATTTTTATTCTTTGAATTTATCTCTTTTTCAATTTCAGCGAGTTCTTTGGTAAGAGCGGATTCCTTTTGAGCAAGCTCCTGTTTTTCCTTTTCAAGATTTAGAATATTTTCTTTAATCTGATTCATCGTCTGGGTCGTCTGCTCGATTTCTTTTTGATTTTCCAAAAGAAACCGCTCCTGTTCGGCGATGTCTTTTTCGATTCGTTTTAAATCGTTTTCGAATCCGGTTTTCTGGGTCTGTTTTCTTGCCTTATTTATATTTAAATCTTCCAGTGTTTTTCTGTATTCTTCGATTTTCGTGCTTAAACTCTTATTTTCCGCATTAATCGCTTTAATCCGTGATTTAATCGTTGATATCTGCTCCTGTCTTGCCAGCAATTCCTGATCAATCTCTCTTTTTTTCGTAATAATACCCTCGGGTGCGAGAAACTCATCGATAAATGAGGGTGTGGAGAGCTTGTACTGTGAAAAAAGGCTTAAAAGCTGTTCAACTTTGGTGCTTACTTCTTCTACCAGGGAAATCGTTGAATCGACGACTTTCACCATCTCTGCTTTTTTTATTTCGGTGAGTTTACTCATATCCGAAAGCATGGCTGATTTGCCGCTTATCTGGATTTTTATGGTACCCAGGAGATCATCGATATTTTTCTCAATTTTCTGCCGCTCCTGCATGGAATATTCAGTTTCATGCAATTTTTCATCAAGCTGAGTCACAATATCGTCTGTTATTTTACGGAGTTCGGTGGTAAAATTTTCGATCTCTTTATCACACACAACAATGGCGTTTTCACCATTGATTATTTCCTGGTCATTATTCTTTATTTTTTCCGAAAAATGGGTAATATCTTTTTTAAAGTTGATGATATTCTGTTCGATCTCTTTTATATGGTTGTCCAGATCCGTGAGGGAGGCTGTTTTCTTTTCATAATCCTCTTTGAACATGGCAATTTTTTCATGACAGACTTTTTCCCGTGCCTTGTCCGATTCTATTTTTCTCTCCAGCTCGCCGATTCTTTCTTTAATAATGCGTATCTGGCTTTCTTTATTGTTCTTTTCAATATCAATTCCATATAAAGATTTTTGATTCTCCACAAGCCGGGATTCCATGGTATTCACAATATCAATATTCTTTTCCATCAACTCATTTAAACCATCAATATCTTTTTGAAAGGTCATCCGGTTTTTGCTTTCGTTCTCCAGTTCTTTTTCGAGTTTCCCTTTATCCTCATACAATTCCCTTAATTTCAAAAGACGTGTTTTTACCTCAAGATCAAAAATTTTCTCATTGAGATTCCTGTAGCTTTCCGTTTTTTGAGCCTGGACTTTTAAGGTTTCGTAACTTCTTTTTACTTCCGCGAGAATTGTCTGAGCCTGCTGGATATTTTCCTCTGTTTTCTGGAGTTTTCTGTCCGCCTCCATTCCTCTCATCTTATATTTTGTTATCCCCGCGGCTTCTTCAAAAATATATCTTCGCTCTTCCGGTTTATTCGAGAGAATCTGGTCGATTTTTCCCTGTTCCATGATGGAATATGCTGATTTCCCCACACCGGTATCATAGAAAAGTTCTTTTAATTCCTTAAGGCGTACCATTTTGGTGTTGATGTAATATTCACTTTCCCCTGTCCTGAAAAGCCGTCTTTTTACCGATATCTCCGCCACATCAAGGGGAAGGAGCCCGTTTTCATTGACAATCGTCAGCTCAACTTCCGCAACATTCAGGGGTTTCCGTGTTTCCGTCCCATTAAAAATGACATCCTCCATCCGTGATGCCCGTAATGTCCGGGTCGATTGCTCACCCAGAACCCACTTAATTGAATCGACAACATTGCTTTTCCCGCATCCGTTGGGACCGATGAGTGCCGAGATTCCCCGGGGGAATTCTATTCGCACCCGTTCGGGAAAAGATTTAAAACCGAATATTTCCATTGTTTTTAAAAACACGATGTGCTCCCAGTTAATTGTTTCAAGCGGTAATAGTAGTATTAAAAGGTCGAATAAGTCAAGGTAGATTTATATTTTTCATCCATTTCTTGTTTTTCACCTTCCCCTTTGAACGTATGATTTTCTTTCGATCTGTATTTCGCGCTTATAAGTTCATCTTGATTCATTACCGGAAAAAGAATATCTCTCACAACGATCACGAAGAGGCTGTGTAAAAAGTACTGTAAAACAACCCTTGTGAATCCTGATTAATTCACCGGATATAAACGAACTATTCCCTTTTCCGAATCTAATAATCCTGGTATACTCATGCACATCTATGATACCAAAAATAATTTGCGGGGTTGATGAGGCGGGGAGGGGGCCGATTGCAGGTCCTGTGACAGCCGGGGCTGTAATTTTAACCGGAGATTTTCCCTTTCATATCCTTAAAGACTCAAAACAATTGTCTCACACCTCACGGGATTATGCGTCTATAATAATCAGGCAGCTTGCTCTTGATTGGGCCATCGGCTGGGCCTGGCCGGAGGAGATCGATGAGCTGAATATTCATAAGGCAACACTTCTTGCCATGACCAGGGCGATCCGGGGTCTTTCCCTTGATCCTCACCTTATCCTGGTTGACGGTTTATTTGTTCCGGCGGTACTATATGAGTGCAGGGCTATTGTAAAGGGGGATACCCTTGTCCCGGAAATTATGGCCGCATCTATTATTGCGAAAACCGCGAGAGATACATGGATGATCCGCTATGGAATGAATGTCCCGGAATATGAGTTTCATCTTCACAAGGGATACCCGACAAAACGCCATCGTATCCTCGTGAAAGAATATGGAATGTCCCCGATCCACAGAAAAAGCTTTAGAATTACTTTTCCCGAATAAATTTTACAGCTTTTTTAAACCCTTCGACAAAGACCTCGAGATCTTCTTCGAAGACTATTAACGAATATCTTTCAAAATCCTGGCTATTACTCTTCTTGCTTTCAACGATATTTAAGAAAACATCGCCGTGTCTGTTCTCTTTTACGTTAAAAAAGTACGTTCGTTTCCCGGAAATGGCTTTTTCCGAAAAAATCTCTCCCCGTAATCCCATAGTTTCCTTCCTGATTCCTACGATTTAAGATGTTTAATATCCTCACCCGGATAATTTCCTTGTAAACACCCATCTGAACAATGATCTTCTATTTCGAGTATCAATATAATATCAATTCCACTAGTAATAGTAACACTAAATATGCTATTATTCC
>JAFGRV010000495.1 GCA_016934975.1 Spirochaetales bacterium
ATAACCTCATTACAATATATATGGGGGTAATAATTAAACGTATACGCTATATATGGTGTAGTTGTAGAGCAATTTTATTATAATTGAGGTTATTGGACAACCTGAATTATATTTTTTTTTTAATGTTGATATTCTTGTATAAAAGAATTTATTTTGATATAGTTGCGAAAATATTTGATATTTATATATTATTTTATAACAATTATATTCATAGAAATTTATGATTAGGTAGGGTATATGAAAAAACGAGTATTAGTAGCTGGTGGTGCAGGATTTATAGGTTCTCACCTTTGTGAAGTTTTGTTAGAGAATAATTGCACAGTCTGTTGTATAGATAATCTCTATACCGGAAGAATGGAGAATATCCGGCATTTAATATCCAATCCGGATTTTGAGTTTATTAATCATGATGTTATTTATCCTTTTGAAAAAGAAGTAGATCAGATTTTTAATCTTGCCAGTCCGGCCAGTCCGGTATACTATCAGATAGATCCGGTTCGTACATGGAAAACAAATACCATCGGATCAATGAATATGCTTGAGCTCGCGCGTAAAAATAAGGCCAGAATTTTTCAATCATCTACTTCCGAAGTATACGGAGATCCGGACATACATCCTCAACCGGAAGAATACAGGGGGAATGTCAATCCCATAGGTCTGCGGGCTTGTTATGATGAGGGCAAGCGGGCGGCAGAAACGCTGTTTTTCGATTACCATAGGATGTATGGTATTGAAATTAAAGTAGTCCGTATATTTAATACCTATGGACCGCGGATGTTTCCGGAAGACGGACGTGTTATCAGTAATTTTATTATTGAAGCTTTAAGGGACAGACCGTTAAAAGTGTATGGTGACGGAAGCCAGACACGCAGCTTTTGTTTTGTAGATGATATGATACGGGGATTTATGAAAATGATGAATTCTCCCGCAACGATTACCGGACCGATTAATCTTGGTAATCCATGTGAATTAACAATCTTCCAGGTAGCGGAACTCATTATCGATATGTGTAATTCTAATAGTACGATTGACTTCAGAGAATTACCTGAAGATGATCCGAGGAAAAGGAAACCTGATATTACGAAGGCTAAAACTCTTCTCGGGTGGCAGCCTGAAGTAGATTTCGAAAAAGGATTAATGAAAGCGATAAATTATTTTGATAATTTATTAGCAGGAGAAAGAAAAGAAAAAGAACCTGTTGAAAACGTTCTCCTTATAAATGATCCTTGCTTAAAAAACAACCTGAAGATTAATGAATTTGATACAATTCAAAAGAATTATATATAAACAACGACATAAAGGATATTTTACATATTGATCTGGCTGCTGTATTTAATAATAGGTTTGGATATTTTTTACTTTATTTATTTTCTTTTCGCGGGCTATAAAATCCATTCTAATCCGTTTTATTTTAAAAGAAAATATCCAAATGCCGGTTCGGAAAGATTTCGGGGAACAGCTTCTCTTTTTATTCCATGTAAAGGAGTTCACCCTTCTTTTGAAAACAATATACGGAGATTATTAAAAGTGGCGGATTCGAACATCCGTATTTATTTTATTGTTGAAGATGAGTCGGATCCGGCTTTTAATGTCCTTAAAAATACTATTAAAGACCATGATCACGCTTTTGTCGTACAAGCCGGGACCGCAGTTGAATGCAGCCAGAAGAATTATAATCTTCTCAAAGGCATCGAAGCCTCGGGGCAGAAAGACGATATATATGTTTTTCTTGATGCCGACACTTGTATTACTCCTGAAAAATTGAATACCCTTCTGCGGCCACTTGCTGATCCATCTATAGTTGCCACCTGTGGATTTCAGTGGAATATATTAAAAAAGAAGAATTTTGGTGACCGGTTTATGTCTTTTCTTATTGCTACCGCATGGTTCAGTATCAATATTCCTCTTTATAAGTGGTTCTGGGGCGGGGCTATGTCTCTTAAAAGAGAGACTTATGAAATCCTTGGTATTCATGAGTATTGGAGTAAAAGGGCAGTTGATGATATTAGTCTTACATCCTTAATGCTAAAATATAAAAAGAAGGTTTGTTTTGTCCCTCTGGTTATTAATGAACAGCATCAGGGAGTTACTTCTGTAAAAAAGGCCATGCAATGGTATACCCGGCAGTATATCTACCTGAAATATTATACATATGGTAAATGGCTTTTTGGGCTTTTCTCCCTTGCTTTCTATTTCGGACAGTTATGGATTCTGCCCGTTCTCATTGCAGGAGCCGCCATTTTTAAACCTCTGCTTCTCATACCATTGCTTGTTTATTCACTTCTCCTGTATTGCGGTATAATGATCGGGATGACTGTGATTAAGCGTTCCTGTAAGGATAATTTTTCTCTTATTACATGGATGTTTCTATCACCTGTATTCGCGGCCCTCACAATAATTCCGGCTTTAAAGACACTCTTTACATGGAAGATGAGATGGGCAAATGTCGTATACACGGTAAATAGAAAAGGTATTGTTACGGCGATGAAAAGAGAGTAAAAGACCACCTCTTACGACGGGTCATTCCGTTCACGTGCAGCCATTTTATCCGGGTCAATCTACCAGCCCATGAGACCGCAGCACCGGGAACAGATAGGGAAGGTGCCTCCGCATTCTTTTAACACTTTTCGGAATTTCATATATTTATCACCATTCCAAATCTCTTTCAGAGATGTTTCCCTGATATTTCCTACTATATAATCCGGGTAATCCCGGCAGGGAGCAACATCTCCATTTGCGGTAATCTCTGTCACCATCCATGGAGAAATACACGGCCCATACCCGAAAAAATTGGTAGGATCTTTATAATACGTCTCCAGTTCTTCTTCTTTTAATTCCGGAATAAAGAGATACGGGAAATCCCATTTTTTTGCTTTTATCTTTTGTATCGATGCTGTCAGCGCATTCGTATCGATATTATGATCAAAAAGATACCCTTTCCAGGAAACAGGCGTCACACCCAGCTTTTTTTCCCACAGTTTTGTATGTCTTTGTCCTATTTTTTCTTCGGTAAACCAGGAATAGTAGACAATGATACAATCGACACCAAGCTCTTTTCCGGTCTCAAAAATAGTATCCAAAGATCCTGCATTATCGACGCTTACTGTCACTAAAGCCATAATCCAGGGTAGTTTTGTCTTGTTTTTTGTTTTTAATTCTTTGACAGCCTGAATCCCTTCTTTTACTTTATTAAATGTTCCCTTTTTGCCCCGGATTTTATCATGTATTTTTTCGGGACCATCAAGGGAGAACATCAAGGCATCCCATTTTTGTTTAACAATATCTTCCGCCTTCTGGGTAAGGAAGGTTGCATTTGTTACTACAGCCAGTATTGATCCATTGTCTTTTATTTTTGCGGTTAAATCAAATAATCCGGGATAAAGGAATGGCTCACCTCCCCATATATAATAAATCGGTTTATTTTTTTTGACTTCATCTGCTATTTCAAGGTATCGTTCCACCGGGACAATATCATTCAATTCTTTTGCATCTTTAGTCAGATTGTATCCGGTTTCGCCCCATTGTCCGCAGGTTTTGCACCTGAGATTACATATGTTGGTAATCCTTAAACTGATCTGTTGAATGGGGATATTTGAATAACCATCTCCCCTGTTATATTCTTGTTTTGCTTTAATATGTTTATTAAAGAGGGATCCTGCTGCACGTGTAAGTATGTGGGGTGTTTTTAAAAGCTCTAACAAAAATCGGGTTGGTTCTTTTGAATTCATAGCGTTCCTTACTTAATCTATAATTTATGATGTTTTGATATTATCGGAACAAATACATTTATACAAGTATTTTACAGGGAAAATTATACTTGAAAATAATATTGTAGATTTTTATCGGAAGGTAATTATCATATCAGGAAGCAAAGACTTTTCGAATTCTCTCATAAAAAATTGATTAAGGTTGCCCGGGTGCCTGGGTAATGATATTCAAACTTTTTTCTTGATACTCAGGATAAATGTATTATTCTATTAGTATGAGACAAATATATTTTAAAATGAGACTTACATGTATATGTATTCTCCTCCTGTTGCTTTTTTATAGCGGATTTGCCGAAACCAAACAGGAAGATGAGTCCTCTCTCCTCGAATATCTCTATGGACTTTATAATAGTATTAATCCCCTTTATACGGAAGGTAATTATCAAGAGATAATTGAATTATTGACTCCTCTTGTAACGAATGGAACTAGCGGATCAATCGACACAGATGAAATTGTCTATGATAACCTCCCGGGGGAAAATGACAAGTTATCTGAAATACAGGAAGTTTTTTTAGTTCTCGCCTGGTACAAAGCCATGGGGTACTATTTCCTTGAAGAATACGAAGAAGCACAGGTGTATTTTCGCATTGTACTTGATTATTACCCCTATGTAGACGGGCGTTTTTTCGGGTATTACGCTCAATCATTCCGGAGGAGAGGCAAAACGGAAAAGGCCTATACAATTTTAGAACAAGGTCTCTCTCTTTTAAAGGAAGATAAAGATAAAGCAATAATCTATTGGTATTTTTCATCATTTTTCTATGAGGATGGAGACTATTCTCAAGCAATAGAAGCAGGGAGAAAGGGTTACACATACGATTATACATTTATGGGGCCGGTCTATTATGAATTTCTCGCTCAACTTCAATTGAATAATAATAAAGAGGCACTAAGCCGGCTTTTTATTATCTTCTATGAATATTCTTATCAAAACAGTCTTGAATATTTATCTGAAATCTCTCATGAGCTGAATAATCTCCTCGAGGAAAATCCGGATCATAGAGGGATAATTACGGCACTCTGGTTTATCTCCGCAGCCCTGGGTGATACCGGATCAGAGAGGGTGTTCCAAAAAGTAGAGAAAACCTTAATAGATGATGATCTCCTCGTATACGTCCCCCAGCCTCAAGGTATCCATTATTATCTTTTATCTCTCTATTTTTCAAAAACCGGTGATCACGATAAAAGTCAGGATTACGCCCATTATTGCTATGCAACCGGTGCAGGATTAGTAAATTATGATGGAATAGCACAGGAATATTATTTTCAAAAAGATGAAAATAATAGAGTTGTCTGGTCCGGTGAAAATTATCTCTATGAGAAAACCAGACAATTGAATACGACAAAAAAAGATGTTACCGGTAAAACTGATGCAGAGCTTGTTCTGCAACTTGGTCACTCTCATGCAATATGGGGGCTTGATGTGAATTCAACGGGGAATCTTGTTCTTTCTGCATCCCTCGATAATACCATAAAACTCTGGCGTACAGACGGCCGGCTGCTCCGTACGTTTAAAGGTCATACGGATGATGTAAACAAGGCGGTGTTTATCCCCGGGAGTACGACAATTGTCTCTGCCGGGCAGGACAAAAGTATACGCTTCTGGGACATGGATGGAAAGTGTATCCGTTTAATTACAGATGCCCATCCCGATAAAGTCGATACCATCGCCGTAAATAATTCGGGAAACAGAATTATCACGACATCAATGTTTTATAAACCCGAGTTATCAAAAGATGTCACTCTGGACCTCACATCAAATAATAATGTTTCAATAAAGATATGGTCACAGCAGGGTGATCATTTACATACAAAAGAAATCGAGAATATTGAATGTGTCAATGATACTGTTTTTAGCCCGGACGGCCGCTTTTTTTATACTGCCCATGGTCACTTTCTCTTTGGTACTGGAGATAATCTGGTCCGTGTCTGGAATGCAGAGGGTACATTGATTAGTGAATTAACAGGTCATATCGATGTCGTAAACTGCGTGGCAGCAAGTCCCGATGGTGATATTGTTATTTCCGGATCAAAAAACGGGGAGATTATTATCTGGAACATACACGATAAATATTCCAAAGTCATCGGTGCAAGTCCGGACAGTATAAATGATGTCGCTTTTAGCCCGGACAATCAACTTTTTGCAACAGTCTCGGGAAAATACGCAGGGGGAGAAGGGGATGAGACCCTCAAAAT
>JAFGRV010000496.1 GCA_016934975.1 Spirochaetales bacterium
CAAGATGAATCTACCTTTGTCTGCGAGACCGCCTTTAAACCTGAAATTGATTCATCTTCCATTGTGAATAAAAAGGAAGAATCCGCCCGGCCGGTGAACATCCTCATACTCGGCTGGAACGACCGGGTCATACCTATTATCGCAGAACTTGACTATTACCTGGCAAAAGGTTCAAAAGTAAGTATCATCGCAGAATCAGATCAGCAGCCGGAGTTAAAGAAAAAATACAAGAACATTAAAAAAGTGGAATTTACCCTCGGCGACACGACTCACAGAGAACTATTGGAGGCACAAAACCTGGGGAACATGGATCATATCATCATCCTGCCCTATTCGGAATTGTATGATGAGAAACAGGCTGATGCAAGGACCCTGAACACGCTGCTTCATCTGCGGGACCTGGGCAATCTTCATGGGTATAAATTTTCCATTGTGAGCGAGATGCTGGATGTACGGAACCGGGAACTTGCACAAGCAGACAGACCCGATGATTTTGTGGTGAGCGACAGTCTTATCAGCATGGTCCTGGCCCAAGTCTCCGAAAACAAGGCTTTGGCACCTATTTTTTCAATACTCCTTAATCCCGGGGGTGTGGAAATATATCTCCGTCCGGCACATCTCTACATCAAACCCGGAAACAGCCTTAATTTCTATTCTGTTGTCGAAGCTGCCTCCCTGAAAGGAGAAATCGCAATCGGATACCGGATCACTGCGGAAAAAAACGAATTACAAAAAAAATATGGTGTTTATCTGAACCCTGACAAAGCTGACATGATTACTTTGAAAGAAGAGGATCAAATCATCGTGATTGCAGAGGTTTAGAGACTTATAAATGTAATTATCACACAGCATTTTCTTCTCATTCCCTGATACACAATTTTTTGGGTGGCAATGTTTCCTTTTAAAAAAAAAGGACTTATATTTATAATAGGAATTGTAACACTTTTACGGTCGTGAACAGCTTTAGCCACAATTCAGGTTGGAGGAAATTATCAATAATCTACGTGCTATTATAGCATTAACAACACTTGTATTACTATTCACCGGCTGTAATGTATTTATTGATATGCTGGCAGATATGACATCACCGGATTCCGAATCCACACCCGCTCCGACTTATATACCAGGTCCTACGGATACGGATGGTTCGACCTATCCGCCGCCGGCAGAACCAACACCCGGGGTTTTCACCATAGTCGGGCAATGGGTCATAGCAGAAGTCACTTTACCAGACTCTTTAGTGTATAATTTTAGAAGCGATGGTGTATGTGATGTTTATTATGATTATGCTATGACAGTAGTATATAATTCATATTCATATTCAGTGAGCGGGAATGAAATAATTTTTGACAACATCTACTATTATTATATGACAATAGAAGATAATAATCATTTTTGGACTCAAAGCATAACGAAAGGTTTGTCCATACCCATAGAAAATCCGAATAAAACAATAACGACGAGGGGTACCGGGGGATTTTACAAACACTACTATAAAATCGGGACAGAACCGGGGGGCCATTATTACTCATATTTCGATAAACCGGCCTTAACCTTGGATAATGGTTTATGGAATTACAACAGTATTGATTTGATCGGTGACTGGATAATCTATAAATTTACTCCCTCTTATACCTCAAATTATTCTATTGAGTGGGCGGATTACTATGATGATCCCGGCTCCTATTCGCTGGATATCATCGTGAGCTGTTATTATGACGATCAGTATACTCCTTATTTTGAAAATATGAATACCGGACAGACACTTTCACTAAATGGAAATCAGGATATTTACCTATTAATACGAAGCTTTTCTATGAATCAAAATTCAATATATGAAACCGGAAACTTCGCAGCAAGGATCACCGACTTTGGCGGAGGGAGTTTGTATACCATAGAAACCTTCCCCAATGGCGGCGGCAGTGCCGCGGATACGTATGTCTTTCTGTATGATAACGAATTAAATATAATTGCCGAGAATGATGATATTGATCCCGGAGTAAATGCTTATTCCAGTATAACAGCAATATTACAAAGCGGAAATTATTATTTACAAGTTTGGGACCAGTGTAACTATAGTAATTATTACTCCATCCAGGTAAGTTCCACAGGCGGCGGGGGGAGTTCTTCTGTTGTGCCGGCAGAAGAGGCAGGAGAAGCGGATGATGATTATACATCTGCAGTATTTATTAATATTGATGAGATTTATGACAGATTTCTGACACCGGCTGAAGCACCTGATTACGAACTTGACTCGGATTGGTTTATGTTTACAGTTCCATTTCCATAAAAAACGGATTAAAAGCAACCGGGATAGTAAGAAAAAACATTTAGAATAATCAAATTTTAAATATCTTCCGCCGCTATCTTTTCCAGATCAATAATAATTTCCGCGAGGAGCTCGATATTATAATTCTCTGCCGCGAGATACAATTCCTGCCTGATAGTAGCAAAAGGTTCTTTATCGGATATCTTCACTAATTTATCCGCGAGAATCTTAATCGCTTTATCGGAAAAAATTCTCTGACAGTTTTTCAACTGCATTATTATCTCTAAAAGTAGTTTCTGTGCAGAGCGATCCAATCCGGGGAAGATTATTTTTGCCCCGGCATTTTGCTGTTCTTCATTGATGACAGGTTTAACATCCGGAGTAATGTCGATATGTTGATATTTTTCTTTAATCCGTTCTACAATTTTACCGAGCAAAACACCCCTGTCTATTGGTTTGGAAAGATAATCATCACAGCCGGCTTCGATATATTTTTGACTATCCTCTTTTAAGGCATAGGCGGTAACGGCAATAACATAGAGATGTCTTAATTCATCACTGTTACGGATAATGTGGATTGTCTGCATACCATCCAAAAGAGGCATATGAATATCCAGAAATATCAGATCATAGTTATTTTTCATGATATATTCCAGGGCATTTTTTCCATTTGCAGCGAATTGATACTCTATGTTCAATTTCTCCAGAATGTTTATATATAATTTTCTGTTCATTTCATCATCTTCTGCTACCAGGATCTTAAAGCTATGATCCGGGGGAGCGATCATTTTTCTGATAAATGCGCCGAGTTCTCCTGCGCTTTTATTATATGCCCCCGGTTCATCTTCCGGAGGTAATTCCGTACATTGTTCCAGGGGAAGACGGACAATAAAAGTACTCCCTTTCCCTATCTGACTTGTCACGACAATATCCCCGTTCATAGCCGTGATTAATCTCCTGCTGATGGCAAGACCCAATCCTGTGCCTTCATATCTCCTCGTTAATGAGGAATCAATTTGTTTAAAAGGCCTAAAGATCGTATTAAGCATTTCCGTGGGTATCCCGATCCCGGTATCGGAGACTTCCAGAATCAAAATATTATCTTCATAAACAGCTCTCAACCCGATACTTCCTTTATCGGTAAACTTACAGGCATTACTGAGGAGGTTGATGATGACCTGGCTAATCCGCTGCTTATCACCTTTCACATAGGTTGGCACGGATGCATCAATCTCTAATGAAAAGGTTAAATTCTTTTTTTTGGTTCTTACGGAAAACAAGCTGTGGAAATGAGAAAACAGACCGGGTAATGAAATCTTTTCAAGGGTAAAATCCATTTGTTCCGCTTCAATCTTTGAAAAATCAAGAATATCATTGATAATGTCAAGTAAATTTTTCCCTGCCTGGTTAATGGTAGAGAGTTTCTCCTTCCGTTCCGGGCTTTCTTCCTCTTCCAGGAGGAGATCGGCAAATCCGAGAATCGAATTCAGGGGGGTGCGTATCTCATGGCTCATGGTAGCCAGAAAATCGCTTTTCGCTTTGTTCGCCGCTTCCGCCAGGGTTTTCGTTCTTTCCAATTCTTCCAGTTTATAAATATGGTTCAATGCTTTCGAAATAGCCGATCTGAGAATACCAAAATCGATGGACAAGACAGTATCGGCCCCGAAAACAATATAACCGGAACGATCTTCATCTATATCCAAATACATGACAAAAAGTATAAAGCGGCCCCTGGGGAAAAATCTTGCGGGGAGTATGTACCCGGGTTCAATGTGTTCCTCATTATCACGAAACTCAATCTCCCGGTAATTATATACCCCAAGAATTCCCCTGGCTGCCCGGGGAATAACATATGTCATTCTATCAGCCAGCTTTACTTTTCCTGTAAACTCGGCGATAAAACAATATTTCATGTTCAGTACCCGCAATTGTCCTATAAGAAATTTCTTAAGTTCACTCAAATTCGTTATAGTCATTAAAGAATGGCTGATAAATGTTAATGTCGTATTGGACCAGAGTGAAAGGGGAAACTCATAGATATCAGTCTCCATAAAATATTCTTTCACTAAAACATATAATTCCCGGAATAGCAATTCAATTTTAATACGTCGGTATCTGCCGGTGACATAGGCATATATTTCTTTTTCAGTTTCAGACAAAGAATACTGCCAGGATTCCTCTGTAAAGAGTCGTAATCTTTTAGTATAAAAAGTTTCCATAAAAAGAGTGAGGACCTGATCCAGGGAAATAGTATCTGCCAGATACTCATTAATTATATCAAGAAATCCGGAAAGCCAGAGAATAAAGGGCTTTTTTTCTCCGGCTGACATATCAAAGGTGCCTGACAAACCATCCAGGATCCTTTCCACGGGCAATAATTCCTTTGTTGATGGTTCTTTCTCTTCTCCGGGAGAAGACAAAGCTGCAATAGAGTTGTATATTTTTTTACTGATAACAGGTTGTTGATGACAACCACAGGATGTTCTCACAATCACTTTTGCCGGGAGAACAACAGAAACAGGTTCCTCCTTTTTAACGATCAGTCTGAATAATAATTCAAATGCTTTTTTACCGATTTCATGGAATGGCTGGCGCACGGAAGTCAGGTGAGGGTGATAATACTTATTTAAATTCAAGCCGTCAAATCCGGTGACAGCCACATCCCCGGGCACAGTATATCCCAGTTCTTTTAATGCATTAATCGCGCCATACGCCACTGCATCACTGCAACAAGCGATTGCCTCAAAAGAAAGACCTTGCTCCTGAATCAATCTTATTATCGCTTCTTTTCCCGAATTTGATGTAAAGATTGTTTCCATAATGTGCTTGTTATTTATCGGAATCCGATAATCTCTTAAGGCATCACAATAAGCCCGGAATCTTATGTCCGCGTCACTATTTCCACAGGGACCTCTCAGGTAAGCGATTTTACGGTAATTATGAACGGTTATCAAATGCTTAATAATTTCATAAGCCCCCGTATAATTATCAACCGAGACATTCGGCAGGTTTGGAACTCCCGACCCGATATTAATTGCGGGAATCATCCTATATTTTTGCGCGATCCGCTGTTTGAAATCATCCAGTTGTTGCCGTCCCAGACTGCTGTAACATAAAATGACGCCATCCAACACATTTTTATTGGCCAGGGCGTGGATCGGGGGAAACAAATCATCTGTCTGGGACAGGCCGTTTGCAAGGCTGCCTGAATAAATAATAAGATTGGCATCATATTCGATCGCGGCATTAGAGATGCCGATGTCGAAGGGATTGTACCACCAATAATTCAGAAAACCTATTGTTAATCGTTTATCGTTCATATGCTCACACCTTCCGGCAAAGCATCGAGGTCGGGATGCCCGAAGATCTCCAACACATCTTGGGCATTTTTAGCAATAATGATATTATGGTGAGTATTCCCGCTTATAATAGAAGCCATTAATCTGCGGTTGTTTTCCTGGTCATCGACTATGAGTATTGTATATTTCATTAGATTACCTGCTCTATTAAATGATAATAATTATATTCAACCCATTCAACTGTTTTTAATTTTCTTTTTATTTCCTTTCTTTTTCTTTGGAAAATTTCTGCAAAATAGAAATAAGTTATTTTGTCCGGGTGGTTATAAAAGTGAGGTTTTTATTATATGAAATGTAAGATAACTACTATTACTTCACTACTTCTGCGGCACTTCGACTCTTAAAATAGTAAACATGCCTTCCGTGATTGTAAGGATTTCCTCAGTTTCTTCAGTAATAACAGCACCGGAAAATGTACCAGTACAGCGAGAGCCGGTATACTCCCAAAAATCGTATACCCTTTAGTCAACTCGATAAGTTCCCCCTCCAGCTTAAAGGAAACTATATCCTTTACCTCACTTTAAATAGAGCTATTAATAGCATAAAGAATTGAACTACATAAAATCAAATAATAATGATGAGATTGTGAGCAAGAAAAAGAAAACTATCAGCGATAAAATTCATTTTTACCTTGTCTATTCACTCAATCATTATTATTTTTATAACAGGCTGGAGATTGTCTTCTTCTATTTATGAGGGATCGCACAATTCCAACGGGGGTTGCATGTCTTTATTTATCAAAACTCTAAAATATGTATTTATTATATTGTTCTTTATTTTAGCTCTTTATTCCTGCAATTTCGTCATCAACATCATCGATGAAAATACGATAATTCCGGAAGAACAGCCCGGGGAATTCACACCTTCTCCAATAGCAGACACTCCTGTTCCCACTGCCGAAAGGACAGACTCGCCGTGGACCGAACCCACTCCGGATTTCACTATGGAGCCGACAATAGAACCTACTCCGGATCCTACAATCGAGCCGACAATTGTCCCGACCATGGATCCTACGATAGAACCTACTCCGGATCCTACGATGGAACCGACAATTGTCCCAACCACAGACCCGACACCAACCCCAACAGCCGATCCCACCATTGAGCCTACGGCAGAACCCACTGCCGAGCCAACTCCAGGCAACACGGGGGATCCATATGAAATCATATTTGATGCCGGCGCAGCTATTGGATGGTTTGGGGGGGATGACGGATCCCCTCGGAATGTCGGCAATGGACAGGGCGTTTATATAGACAATACTATCATGATCACCAATTTCTCTTTTTATTTTACATCGCCCTTCGATTATTCAGTCAGTCCTGATTTTATGGGTCACGAAGTAACCCTCCGGCTCCAGATACGCGATTTTAGCGGGAACATTATGACACATTATGATACAATTGTACCGGCACCCTTTAGCGGAGGTTGGGTCACATGGTCCGGTTTAAACTGGCCTGCGGGCATAGGTGAGACTCTCATTTTTACCACATATCTGGTAGATGGTTATTCCACTATGCTTACTTCCGGCGTAGCCGCGGATTCCGGCGCAGGGTATTCACAGGGACAGATGTACTCGATTTCAGGTACCACAAATGCAACTATGGATGAGTGGAGCAACTGGGGTACCCATACCTGGGATTCCTGGTTTTGGCTCCAGGGTTACGTGCAATAGGTTTAGATTAATTCAATAAATCGCTTTTTCAATTCTTCTCTCTGTTCTCTTCATTGATCATTGAGGAATCGCGGTTTATGCATTTCATAATAGATTCACTTTTTATAATTCTTCAAAAGAGCATCATATCGGATAGTTAAATAGTAGCCGGAAACTCTTAGAATTAATCGTTATTTTTTTCACAATTAATATTGACTTTAGCATCAACCTGGTATATATTATTATTGGAACTGTGAAATAAGTAACAGTGTTAACTAATTCACAGCAAATAGCGTGACATATTTTCGAAGGAGTTTCTCTATGAAAAAAATACTACTTATCGATGATGATCCGGATATTCTCGAAAGCTTAAGTACTGTATTTCAATCTCATGGTTATGAGATTGTAACAGCCGCGAATGGCACAGAGGGATATAAAATCGCGGTAAAAGAAAAACCGGACTTGATTATCCTGGATGTCATGATGGACTCATCTGACGAGGGCTTTAAAACGTCGTATTCAATCAGAAAAAATGAGGAGATTAGATATACCCCGATCCTCATGCTCACATCCGTTAATACAAAGACTAATTTTTCCTTTGATCCGAAAATAGACGGACAATACCTCCCGGTTGATGATTTTGTTGAAAAGCCCGCGGAACCGGCTCTTCTCCTCGAAAAAACATCAACCCTTTTAAATCTGGGAAAAGATAAAATAAATATTTCGGGAAAACCCTAAAAAATGAATACGGAAAGAGGGGTATGATGATAGTCAATAACATTTCCATGAAAACAATTGAACGATTAAGTTTATATAGACGTATTTTACGAAATGAATATGGAGGGGGAATGCGGTATATATTCTCTCATAAACTTGCATTCATGGCAGGAAAATCATCCTCCCAGGTACGGAGAGACCTCATGCACCTGAAACAGATCGCCAACCCCCAAAAAGGTTATAACATAAACCAGATGATTCTGGAAATCAGTGAGGTTCTAGACGCGGAAACAATACAGAATATAGGACTTGCGGGAATCGGAAATATGGGGCGGGCATTTGTCGGGTATTTTCAGGGCAGGGGTAAAAACCTGGCAGTAAAGGCTGCTTTTGATACTGATCCGGAAAAAATTGACCGGATTATTTCCGGATGCAGAACTTATCACATTTCACAATTAAAAGAAATTGTGCAAAAGGAAGATATCAGCATCGGCCTTATTGCCGTACCGGAAAAAGAGGCCCAAAGAACCGCGGATATGTTTATAGAGGCAGATGTTAAAGGGATCATCAATGTTGCACCGATTCCAATTATTCACCCGGATCATGTTTATGTGGAAACACTTGATTTTACGTCATGTTTTGAAAAAATAGCATATTTTACACAACATTCGAAAAATAGTAAGGGAGAAAGAAAATGATCATGACAAAGGATTTGGATAGCCTCCTCAATAACTATCCAAAGGAAAAACAGGAATATCTCATACCGATTCTCCAGGATATACAAAATACCTTCGGATATCTGTCAAAAGAATCGATAGCGGCAACGAGCCGGCATTTCAATATTCCGGCATCTAAAATCTACGGAGTAGCGACATTTTACAATCAATTCAAACTCCACCCCCCGGGGAAATATCATATACAAATTTGCAGGGGCACGGCGTGTCACGTAAAAGGGTCTTTGACCATACTTGAAAAACTCACCCGGGAATTGAAAATAGGTCCCAATGAGACAACAAAAGACGGTCTGTTCAGTATTGAAGTGGTGGCATGTATCGGCGCCTGCGGGCTTGCCCCTGTCATGGCTGTGAATGGAAAATATTATGCTCATCTGAATCAAAATGATATTACCACAATTATCAAGAAATACAGAGAAGCCGCAACAGAACAGGAAGGAAATGAAAAATGATAAATAATGCAAATACAAAACACGATCTTCCTGGACCGATGAGGTCTAAACTTGATACACAACTTAATGAGTATATAACCGGGAACAACATCCCTCCGGTTGATCAGGATTCGCCGGTTATTTATATCGGTATGGGGACCTGCGGCATCGCGGCAGGGGCGGAAGAGACATTACGGAGTGTGAAAAACTATTTACGGACACATCATATCACTGCCACCATAATCAAAACAGGTTGTATCGGTCTTTGTTCTTCGGAACCCCTCCTCGATATAAAGCTCCCCCGTAAAACCAGGATCAGCTTTGAACACGTTCTCCCGGAAAACACGGATACAATTCTCGCATCAGTCTTTTCCGGAGAAAAACCGGCAGGCAATGTACTGTGTCAGTTTCATGACGAAGCTTCCGAACCATGGGCAGACATACCATTTTTTACGGAACATCCTTTTTTTCAACATCAGACCAGAAATGTACTTCGAAACTGCGGTGTTATTGATCCCGAGGATGTATGTGAATATATATCCAGGGGCGGATATACGGCTTTTCTTACCATAATTCACAGTAAAACCCCCATCGAAGTATGCAATATAATAGAAGAAAGCAGACTTCAAGGGAGAGGGGGGGGCGGTTTTTTAACTGGTAAAAAAATGAAGCTCGCCCTTACGACCAATCTGCCAAACAAGATCTTTATCTGTAATGCTGATGAGGGGGATCCCGGGGCGTTCATGGACCGGGCGGTTATCGAAGGAGATCCTCACAGACTGATAGAAGGTCTGGCCATCGCAGCTTATACCATAGGTTCTCACAAAGCCTATATTTACATCAGGGCGGAATATCCCCTGGCCATTAAACGCCTCGATATCGCCATTGACCAGGCAAAGAAAATCGGTCTTATCGGAGAAAATATTTTTGACAGCGGATTTGATCTGGATATTATTGTCAAAAAAGGGGCCGGGGCTTTTGTGTGCGGCGAAGAAACGGCCCTTATTCATAGCATAGAAGGTAAACGGGGAATGCCGAGGCCGAGACCTCCCTACCCCACAACCCGGGGTGCCTTCGGTAATCCAACCTGCATCAATAACGTGGAAACCCTGGTAAACATTCCCGAAATCATTAATAACGGACCCGGATGGTTCACCAGTTTCGGAACCAGGGGAAGCGCCGGAACAAAAGTGTTCGCTTTATCCGGCAAAGTGAAAAGAACCGGACTTGTGGAAGTCACCATGGGAATGAGTATCCGGGATATTATTTTTACGATTGGCGGGGGAATCCCGGAGAATAAGGCATTTAAAGCGGTCCAGATCGGCGGCCCCAGCGGCGGCTGCATCCCGGAACAACACCTCGATTTACCGATAGATTATGATTCATTAAAGCAAGCAGGTGCCATGATGGGTTCGGGGGGACTTGTCGTAATGGACCAGGACAATTGTATGGTGGATGTGGCGAAATTTTTCATGGATTTTATCCGGAGAGAGAGCTGCGGGAAATGTATTCCCTGCAGGGAAGGGACCAACCGGATATATGACATCCTCAATACCATAACACGAAACAGACGCTCTGAAAAAGAAACAGACGCCTTGTCACGGTTCAAAGGAATTCTGAATATGGAACCGATCGCAAAGGTAATGAAGCAGACCAGTCTTTGCGGATTGGGACAGACGGCAGCGAATCCGGTTTTAAGCACTCTGAGGTGGTTCCGGGACGAATACGAGGCGCATATTTTTGAACGGACATGTCCCGCGAAAGCATGCAAGGAACTTCTCTCATTTACAATACAAACTGATTTGTGCAAGGGATGTACTCTCTGCGCCGCCAAATGTCCTGAAAATGCCATAGTAGGGCAGAAAAAGGAAGCCCACTATATCATGCAAGATAAATGTATAGGCTGCGGAACCTGTGTCGATGTATGCAGATTCAATGCAGTGAAAGTGGTTTAACCGGAATACCAACGAAGTTTGGATTTTTTAAAGAACATCAGAAGACTAGAAAGCATAAGGGGATACGACATATGTTTACGATAACAGTTAATAACAAAAAAGTTGCAGCCGATCACGGAGAAACAATTCTTACCGTTTTAAAGCGGGAAAAGATTGATATTCCGACACTTTGTCATTTAGAAGGACTCACTCCAACAGGCTCCTGTCGAATTTGTATCGTGGAATTAGCCGATTCAGGAAGATTGATACCAGGTTGTTCTTCCGAAGTGTACGAGAATATGGCTATCCTGACACATTCACCCACAGTCATAGAAGCGAGAAAAACAATTTTATCCCTGCTCCTCGCGAATCACCCGGATGATTGTCTTTATTGTGTAAAACAGGGGAATTGCGAATTATCCCGGCTCGCACAAATCTACGGGGTACGGGAACGCCTGACAACTCATTCTCATAAATATACCCGTCTTGATGTTTCCGGGACTTCCATTGTCAGGGATAATTCAAAATGTATATTATGCGGAAAATGCATCCGGGTATGTGAGGAAATTCAGACAGTTTCCGCCATCGACTTTGTATCCCGGGGGCATACCACCGAGGTGGCGTGTGTTTTTAAGAATAATATAAATATTTCATCATGTATTAATTGCGGACAATGTATTAATGTCTGTCCTACCGGCGCATTATATGAAAAATCCCATATCGAGCAGACCATCGACGCCCTCAGGGATCCGGA
>JAFGRV010000497.1 GCA_016934975.1 Spirochaetales bacterium
ATTGTGTACCGGGCATTACCGGACGGTACCCTTGAATCCCAGACAAAAACATTTAAGTATGTCCCGGGTTCCAATGACAACATGACCATCGATTAAGAAACAGACCCGTGAAGCCGGAAGGATATCCGGCTTCATGATGTAAGATACGTTGTATGTGATGAATTTGATATAAAGGAAAATGATTATGAACAAACAATTTGTTATCCTGATACTTTTTATGGCAGGCGCCTCCGCTCTTTTTGCCGGTGACAACCGGTATAACGAGAATATGAATCAACCCCAGGGGATCGGTGGGGGAGGCAATGTGAATGTACGGACCGGTGCATTAACTATCTCCTCCACCGACATTAGTCTTCCGGGATTGGGAGGTCTTGACTTTGTTCTGGCAAGGACCTATTCTTCGGATCTGGCCAATGTTTATAATATGAAGACAAACAGCTCCCTGTACAGTTCCATTACCGTCCATACCCCGGCAGACTGGAAATATGGTCTCGGGTCGGGCTGGACCTTTAGCTGGCCCTTTCTGTTTTGGGACATCGACGATAACAGCCCGATCCGGAAATTGAATCTTTTTTGGGGAGGGAGTGTGTATGAAATCGATCAGGGCTTTTCCCCGGACGAAAACGAAAATAACATCAAATACTATCATGTGAACGATATCCGCATATATCTTGATTCTTCGGTGAGGTATGAAACTGATGTTATTGATCCAATCGAGGGGCAGCTTAACAATCTGAATGAGCAGAGCCGTTACTGCCTGGAACTCAAAGACAAAACCAGGTACTATTTTAGTGAAGCAGGCAATCTCATGGTCGTTAAGCGTCCCTGCCATACTACCGACCAGGTGCAGCCGGAAATGTGGTTTTATTATAAAGACCATGTGGCGGTCACAAACCACGATGAATATCTCGCCAACCGTGATAATACAAAGATCGAAATGGTCGTGGACAGCATCGGCCGAAGGATCGACTTTGTGTATAAAACCGGTAATGAAAACTGGCTCGAAGCTGTAAACTATATGGTGACAATTAACGGAGTTGATGTCGAAAAGGAGGTCCGGTATTATCATGAAAATCTGGCCGGCAGTCCGATAAAAAGGATAGATGAGCAGACCGGGAATCTTGATGATTCCACCAGGAGCATCGCCATCGGTGATAACAAGTTTACCCTTTCGGGGTGTGCCAATCCTTTGCAGGTCGCGGAAAATCAAAATCAGATGACGCATTACGGCTACCGGGTTTTTGAAGGAGGCTTTTCCTTTTACCCGGCGGCAGGGAGGAATTGGAATTATTTTGTAAACCTGGAAACTATTTCCGGGTACTATGAATATAACGGGGCCGGGGAGAGGGAATATTATAGTAACAGGGCTGTTTTTGAGTATAACCAGCCTCTGGGCACGTGGTCCGGGTACAAAAGAAAGTATGCCCTTGGGTTTATGGAAATATTCAAGGTAACCCGGGAATATAGGATGAGTAAAAGCACACCTGAAACAGATCCCCGGATATTTAACGATACAAGCTATGAATACTATGGTAATACCTATGGCCTTGAGCTTAATGAATACTGGACCATCATAAAAACAGGAGGGATCGAGAAAAAACAGGTCTTTGGGGCAAGTGCTCTCGAGACCGAAGACAACCTGCTTAAATACGAAGAAACCGAAGCAAACCGGGGTGCCTTTCTTGAACGTGTCGACTATACCTATGACATACGAAAGACTCTGAAAACAAAAAGCCTGTACCGGAGTGGGGTACACAAATACACGGAAAGATTTATTTATGACCGGGACAATGATCTTATCAACCATACAGCACCCAATGGATTAGTAACCATAACCACTTATGACCGGGACTTCCATACGCCTATTAAGGTCGTGCAGGAGGGTATCCGTAATGGTGATAATACTACCTATGATATAATCCGGGAGAACGAAATCAGGGAAACAGACGGTAAAATCCTCTCCCAAAGTATTTACGCTACTGTGGAGGGTCTGTTGAAAAAGATAAAGGTCAAGGCAATCGCCTATGATGAATACGGGAACCCTGTCAATGTTACCGATGCCCTGGGGAATAGCGTGGCTACCTTTTACGACTCTTTGTATCATCTTTTTCCGGAAAAGGTAGAGATGTCTGTGACCCTGGATGGAGCAACAACAATGATCCGGGGAATCAAGGTATTTAACACAGACGGTACTATCCGGATAGAGGCTGATAATGACGGGTATGCGGTGGAGCACCAGTATGACCTGCTGGGGACCGAAATACGGACCATTATGCCGGATGAAGATGATCTTGTGGAAGGTATCGACGAAGTTGAAGACCTCTTTTCATCAGCCTGGATAAACAGCCGGACCAATAATGGTGATGTGTACATGGAAGTCGACTATAAAGACGAGAGTGTCCTTACCTTTGGTGAAGCCTTTAATGGTATTCGGGTAAAGAGCGGCCGGTTTTCCGATGGTCTTGGCCATGTACTACGGGAAGTCGTCTATGAAAATGCTGCCGGCGATATCGAGTATTCGGTAAAAACGATGGCATATGACAGCCAGGGGAATATGATCGCCCTTACCGATCCCGATGCCGGGGAATCATACACCACCCGGACAGTAATGGGCAGGGAGGTGCCGGTTCATGACCGGACATGGCTTGTCTGGTATGATAACCTGGGCAGAAAAACAAGGGTCGAGTATCCGGATGAAGGGGACAGGATAGTCCGCAAAATCGTACAATATAATGACCGTGACCTGACAGTCATGACCCGGAACACCCGGAATTACCTTACCATCGAAGAATATGATATAGACGGTAACCTCATCCGTATCAGCCGTCCGGATGTCACCGGTTATGACGGAACGCGGCGGGATGTGATCTATGATTTTGAGTACAATCAGGCAAAACAAAAGATCAGCTTTACCGATCCCGCGGGGGAGACGGTCCGCTATATCTTTGACCAACGGGGACTCATGACCCAACTCGATTACAGCAATGGTTCGGATCGTATGACCTATGATGATGGGGGAAATCTTTTAACAAAGACAGACAGGAACCGGAGTCTTGTCCGGTATTATTATGATGAGCTGAACCGGAACATCCGGCAGGAATATTATACTCATGATGATTATGAAAACTATTACGATCACATCGACCTCGGGTATGACGGCCGGGGCAACCTGGTCCGGGTAACCGGCAGGGAACTGGAAGAAGTGATGACCTATGATTCCCGCACCCGCCTTACGAATGTTGACCGCACCATCCTGAATCCCGAAATCGGGGCGGACTTGTCGGCCAATGTAGACTGGATTTCCTCGGGGGATGATGCATTAGGATTTTCCTTTACTTATACTCCCAACAACCTGGTAGCTGCCATGACGCTGCCTAATGGCAATATAACCCGCTACCACTATGACGAAAGCAAGCTCCGTTTGATGGGGATTGATACAGATGTTGTTCCTGCCGGGCAAACATTACCGGAGACTCATTCTATCGTGACTGACTTGTTGTACACTAAAGCAGGCCAGGTTGTCCGTATGGATTATGGGAACAACACCCGCCAGAATTGGGAATTTGACCTCCGCAGCCGGATAAAAAAGACAGAGGTCTTTTCTTCGGGATCATCAATCTTGAATCTTGATTACACCCTGGATGGTGAAGGAAATATTCTGAAAATAAATGATAACAAGTTTGAGTATGATGAGCTGGACCGGGTGGTGAAGAGTGATATCATGCGTCTTGGCCACACAGACAACCGGATTAAAGTAAAAGCTGCATTCGGTACCAGTGAGCTTGTTCCTGAACTTGCCGGACGTTTTTATGACAGTACAGTGGATTTTAACGCAGACCATCGAATAAATGGTTGGGATCACATCTATGCCTGCCAGGAATGGGTCGAGCAGTTTGACCGGGAGTCCTTTATGTACGACCATAATAACAACCGCCGGAAACTGGTCCGGAACGGGACAGGTTATATCTATCACTATGGTGAACGGAACCGGCTTTTAAAGATTGAAAAGGAAAACGACCAGGGACTAACGAGTGTTCTTGTTGATTATACTTATGATGCAAACGGGAACACAATCATGAAAATTGAACACAACCAGGAAGGGAGTCTTACGGTCTTTGATTATGAGTATGATATTCATAACCGCCTTGTCAAAGTATTTAAAGGAGACGGGATTACTCGGGATGAGCAGGCCCGTTACATCTATGATAACGCAGGTATGCGTTTATACAAGGATGAGGGAGGCAAACGGACTTATTACGGCCGGAACGGAGGCGTGGTGCTCTATGAGATCGAGATCGAGGAGACCGGCCCGGAAACAAAAGTGACCGAGAACACCTATATCGTATCAGGCGAACTCATCGCAGGCCGGATTACCCGGACCGATAATGGAGGAGATGAGCTTTTTTACTATCACCTGGACCATCTGAACTCTACAAAGATGGTGACCAACCAGGAGGGAGAAAAGGTGCTTGAATATGAGTACCGGGTCTTTGGGACCGAGCTGGATAAAATCGGGACCGATACGAACCGCTTTTCCTATATCAGCCGGGAGTTTGACGAGGAGATAAATCTCTATTATGTGAATGCCAGGTATTATGATGCGACAATTGGCAGGTTTATTAATGTGGACCCGATCCAGGATGGGAATAATTGGTATGTGTATTGCGGGAATAATCCGTTGAGCTTTAAGGATCCGACGGGGTTGGGGGAAGATGGAATTCAAGAAGCAGATGAAAGAACAGAAAGTGTTTTAATTAATGAAATTTTCCGTAATTTTCATGAAAATTTTTTAATTGCCATAAATCAAGATTCTGTATTTAAAAAATATTGGAATATACGGCAAGGGTTTGAGGCTGGGCAGGGCATAAGTTCTGATGACATAAATGATGCGTTGGGGAATTTTGGTGGTGAGTTTATAGGACCTATTGCTACACAAGTATTAAAGAATGGAACCGATATAGATATAACGGTATCATTTTGGGCAGCCTTAGGATTAAATTTAGCTATTGATTATCCGGAAATACCTATAGGTAACTCGAACTTTAAAGCGTTAATAGGATTTGGTAATGGAAATTATGGGTTAGCCTATAATCAAAAGTTTTTCAAAGAATTATTGATAGCAAATTTATCATTTGGTTTACAAGATTCACCTTTTGGATTTAAAAGTGTATTAGGAATGGTAAAGGATGATAATACTGGAGCACTATATGGTGAAAATCCTTCACTTTATATAACTGGTGGAACTAATATTAATATTCCTGTAACTGATTTTGTTACATTAAGTACGGGGTTTAATTTTGAACTTAATACTAATTCTGAACATAACTTTTCAGGATCAATTTCCATTGATTTGTGGTTTTAAAGATTATCACATTTTTATTTGATATTTTTATAAAATGGTATTTTATACTGAATAAGGCAACTATGAATTAAAAATTCTCTCACTCACTTCTCTCTCCTTTTAAAATTCATTATAATAACCATATATCCTTTAAAGAAGATAGTATGGATAAAGATTTTAACTTCATGGGCACATGCATCCCGGAAATGCACTATATGGTGAATATCTCCTCTAAATTGGAGCCGGCTTTAAAATTAATCGCTAAAGGAAAATACCTCACCTTACATTATCCCCGGCAGTTCGGAAAAACAACCACCCTCCTGCTCCTGGAACGGGAATTGGAAAAAAGGGGATACCTTCCTGTCTCCATCAGTTTTGAGGGGATAGGAGACGTGGTTTTTGCGAATGAAAAAATCTTCGGCCAAACGTTTATGAGAAAAATATCAGAATCTTTTAATTATACCAATAAAGAGCTGGCAACCTATTTACTTAATCAAAGAGAGGGAATTGAAAATTTTGACACCCTGTCTCAGGTAATCAGCCAGGCGGTTTTAGACCTGAAAAAAGAGGTGGTTCTGTTTATCGATGAAGTGGATGCCGGCAGCAATAATAATTTATTCATACACTTCCTGGGAATGCTCCGTGAGAAATATCTACGGCGGAATGCAGGCAAAGACTACACCTTCCGGAGCGTAATCCTGGCGGGAGTATATGATGTAAAATCTTTAAAATTGAAAATCCGGGAAGGGCAGGATGCTAAATATAACAGTCCATGGAACATCGCTATGGAATATCCTGCTGACCTCAGCTTTACTTCTAAAGAGATAGAAACAATGCTCATTGATTACAGTGAGGATAAAAAGATCTCTATGGATATCCCCCTGGTGGCAGAACGGCTTCACCACTTCACCTCCGGGTATCCCTTCCTGGTGAGCCGCCTTTGTTCGATAATACATGAGGATATAATAAAAAAGTCTGAATGGTCTCCGGAGTATGTGGATAGAGCTGTAGCCCTCATGCTGCGGGAAAACAATACCAACTTTGACAGTCTCATTAAAAACCTTGAGAATAATCAGGATTTGTATGCCCTTGTGGAAAAAGTAATTCTCGACGACATAAAACTTGAACATAGCGAGCAAAATAAAATAATAAAGCTGGGAATGATCCATGGTATTTTCAAAAAAGCACAATACCTGGAAATCAATAATCTTGTTTATAAAGAACTGATTTATAATTTTATGAGCCTTAATTTAAAAATCAAAGTCCTCCTGGATAAAAATATAGAAAATTAAAACTATGAAAATCAATTCCTTCTCCCGGATAACACCCTGGACTTTGAAAAAATCCTCCTTCGATTTCAGGCCTTCATGAAGGAGCAATACAGTCAAAAAGAGAGCACGTTCGTGGAACGAAACTGGCGGCTCCTCTTCCTGGCTTTCATCAAACCGGTTATAAACGGACATGGCTTCGATTTTAAGGAAACTCAGGTTTCCGAAGAAAAAAGGATTGATGTCGTTATTACCTTTTATAACCGGAAGTTCATCAGCGAACTGAAAATCTGGTACGGACCGGAAAAGCATGAGAGGGGAATCAGGCAATTGGCGGATTACCTGGCCCGGCAGAATACGGATAAAGGATATCTCGTGATTTTTGATTTCAAAAAAAAGATGGACTACAAACAGGAAAAAATCACTATCGACGGCCGGGATATCTTCATAGTATGGGTGTAGAGAGACAATCCGTCCGGGACTGAATAATTCCAAAAATATTATAAAATACATTGTTTGCATAAAAAGTGAGCTTTATTCATGTACACCTTTTCTCATTCCGAGTTATAATGACAATTTTATGAATGCCTGATTTACTGATCAGGACAGCCCTTAGGTTACCCTTTCCGTTTCCAGAGGTTCTTATATCCGGTCATTTGAATATAATGGTTATAGATAAATGTTTTTACTCCCGGTGATATGGTCCGGTATTCTTTATCATCCTCGAATAAAAGGTAGGGTGTTTTTATTTTCTTTAGGAGGGTGAGTGTTATATCACCATACACGTCTTCTCCCGTAGCATAGTGTATTAAATCCCGGGTGTCATTACATAGGTAGGGAAACCAGTAATAATGGGGGTCTTCATTAAATACATATCCCCCGCAATACCCCCCGTAAAAAGGGACAGGTGTGTCCCTGGTTGTATTATCCATGATATAATTCACAACTTTTTTTTGGTCTGTTAGTTTCTTATCTTCTTCCAAGCCTATAAAGGTCCAGGAATTAAGGTTCAGGGTAAGAAAAATTATAATTATATGAACAAAAAGGAAAATTCGCGCAGAAATTTTTACTTTATTTATTAATATTCTGCCAATATTCATAAAACCAATGGCACCGACAATTGATAACAGGGGCAGTGACATTAAATGACTCTGTTCATAGAGCTCTAATATCAGTATGAGTGGAAAAGAAAGGGAAAGAAAAAAGAGAAGATAATAATTAATCTTTTCTTTAAGTGGTATGAGTTTATTTGCAATATATATAAAAAGAAAATAGTAGCCTGCAAGAACAATAAATGAAAAACCGAAGAGGTTTATTGAATAATAGCCGAGGTAATTTTTCAATAATGGCTCGGTTAAAAATTGTTTTAGAATAAAGTTAAAGCTAAAATTATAATAAAAATATTCAAATAAAGCACTGTGAAATGCAAAGTAGATAATAAAAGGTATTTTTGCTATAATAAATCCCGGGATAATCCATACAATTTCAACCAGGATTTCTCGTATTTTTTTTCTGTGAACAATGATTAGGAAAAGGTAAAAAAGAAATATCATGAAAAAAAGTAAAAGGGTTTTGGAATTTGCCTCCAGAGATAATGAGAAAAAGATCCCTGAAATCATCCCATATTTTTTCTTTTTATTTTCCAGATAATTCATAAATACATATACACCTGCCAGGAACATGAGGTTTTGTAGAGTATCAGGCCGGATCTGAACAATAAACTTTACATAGATAATATTCGAAGTTAACAGGGTTATTGCGAATAACGAAGCGATAGTGGATTTTGTTATTTTTTTGGTAATAGCAAAGGTAATACCTATGATAAAAAAAGATAAGAATAGGTTCATGAATTTTAAAAAATAAAGAGTAGAAATACCGGGAGCAAGGTTCAGCAATTTAAATAAATTTCCGTTTACCAATGAGTAAAATGCACCGTGATGCTCAAAAAAGTCTTTATATAAGATTTTTCCATTATTTATATTCCAGGCAATATGAGCATGTTGAAATTCATCGACACATAACGTTTTGTTTTTATTTAAAATAAAATGTACAATCATATTGTGTGCTAAAATGAGAGCTAAAAGAATGAGTATAATTTTTTTTATTAACCTGTTATCCTTCAATTCCATACACTATTATAATTGTTTTGTAGAAAGAATTTCCCTGCTCATCATAGATCCCGGTGGATGAAAAGAGTGCGGGACTTTTTCCCGGGAGACAGCTGGAGCACGAAAGCTATTTATAAGACATGAATGTACTATTGATGTGAAAATTTTAATTCCGTCAACAATAGTTATCTTTTTTCCTTCATTATAGCTTCGGGGATTATAGTGAATCGGGACTTCTTGGATTGTTGTTTGCTTTATAATTTTCATGGTAAGTTCATGCTCTAATTCAAACCCATTCCCCTTAGCAGGAATGGTTTTTAAAAAAGGAATAGCAAAGGCCTTATAACATGTGGAAACATCGGTGAGACGGGACTGACATAAAAAATTAAATAAACTGTTAATTAATCGTCCTCCAAGGTACATAATATAATTTTTAATTCCATGAGCTTTAATCCAACTAATTGCATTGGAACGACGATTGGCATCCAGATATCGTGATCCGTAACATACCTTTGTTTTTCCCCGGAGAATCGGGGCAATGACACCGGGAATCTCAAAAGGTTCATATTCCAGGTCCCCATCCTGTATAACCATAATCGTTCCACGGGATACACGAAGCCCCTGTTTTACGGCAGCTCCTTTTCCGGAGTTTTTTTTCATCACTATAAGCCTGTAATCATAGAAATTTTGATTTTGTACAAGCCATTCCCTGGTGCCGTCTGTACTACCATCATCAACAATGATGATTTCCCGTTCACATTCAAATACCACATCGTAAAGTTTCTCTATTAATACAGGTAGATCCGGTTCATTAAATACCGGAATAATTATTGATAATAACGCCATTATGATACCCTTTTAAAAAGATAATAAAGTGATTTCAATGGATGCTGCATAATTGTATGAGGAGAATAACAGTTGATCCAGCAATGAGAGCATTGTCCCTGTTTAATAATATATTTTAATTCCTTTGTTCGGGAACTTTTAAGTATATCGATAATGGTGTTGTTTTTAATATTCCCCAGGGAAGGCAGATACATACATGGTTTTATTGTCCCGTCTGCCATCATATGGAGGGAAGTATTTATTACTTCACAAGGAAGGATATTCTTCCGGAGCTTTTGTTTTATAAAATGTAATGCCACTTTTATATGAATTTTTTCTATAATTTCCGCGACATGGTTGCTATTAAAATTTTTAAAAATATGAACCAGTGCTTTAAAAATTACATTATAATCCGGTTTATTGTTTTTATTATAAATTCCTTTACTATGAACAAAAGTGATCGCTTTAATCTCTCTATTATAGGCGTTATAGTGGCGATGAATAAAAGTACTGTTTTGATCGCTTACATTTAGGCCAAAATAACAGGGTATTTGGTTTTTCTTTAATAAATTATAGGTCTTTTGTGCTGATTCATAATTCCCCTTCACACCCCGCAGCCTGTCATGAACTTCTTTGTTTCCATCCAGACTCACGGTAATAAATACATCAAATCCCAGTCGATGTGTAAACAAGGCATATTCAAGAGCTTTTTCAGGGATAAGACCGTTGGTGGTAAAGGTAATAATTTTTAAGTTAGGGCAGTAGGTATGTGCTGCCAGG
>JAFGRV010000066.1 GCA_016934975.1 Spirochaetales bacterium
GCTCCTGATCGCACAATTCTATGTCGGCTTGATATCGGAGTTTTGCTAAGTAAGGTTGTTCATCAGCCCTTTTAAGATCAAACTGATGAGTTCAAACACATTGTCCGTATCAAAGAGCCTGTTATTCTCTTCTGCCGGCAACCCATTATTTGCTGCTCTCTTTTCGATAGTATAACCGGTAATGGAATAATCCGCTCCTCAGGTTTTCTTCTTCTATCTTAAAAGGTTTTGTTAAAAGAGAGTAATATTGCATAAAAAGCGGATATGATAGTAAGGAATAATCCGGAAGCATTTCTATCATTAATATGGGAAATAAGGATCGGAATGGCCACAGATGTAGGAATTGTTCACAGCAACGTGTAATAATGATACCGGCTGAATTTTACGACCTTATTTTTATGGAATTGCAGGGCCCACTGAATTCGTTGATAATGTTGATTTAACCGTTTTTTCTCTGCATCATCAAAATAATAGGAATCACTAAAAAACGATACTCAGACAAGGGCATACTGTCCGGGTTGAACTTGGTTACCCACCGGCGGAACCCCCTGATTTTTTATTCCATGGTACGGCGGAAAAAAATGTTTCCTCGATTTTACAACATGGACTTCTAAAGGGAAGCAGGCATCATGTACATCTTTCCGTAGACTCAAAAACCGCTGAGATAGTGGGGAAAAGGCACGGCAGACCAGAGGTTCAGGTCGGACCCGCAGGTGACAACATTTTTTTTATCCGGGGTATACATCACTGAATATACATTGCTGCCAAAATTTTCCAACCGCCGGATCTTTTCTCCGGTTTCAATGGACCGGAATTCGAATACCGGGCTGTTCCCGCAACAGACAAGTATTTTTCCCGAATCGTCCGGATCAATTGCATTGATTAAAAAGCCGCATTTTATCTTAAGAGTTTCATATCCGGAATCCAGGGACCAAAGACGAATTGTTTCGTCGGAACTTCCGCTTACCATATGATTTCCATCAGACAGGAAGTGTATATCATTAATCCAACTCGTATGCCCCTCGAAAACCGTTAATAATGTACCTTCCATAAGGTCCCATAGATGTATTGTTTTATCATTATTACCGCTTGCAAGGGTTTTTCCATCCTTGCTGAATCGTAAAACCGATATATATCCCTTTTGTCCCTTAAAAGAGTTAATTTTTTCCCATGTCGGGTATGACAATATTGTAATTGTCCCGTCGCCATGACCGCAGGCGATTGTTTTACCGTCCGGATGAAAATCCACAGCCATTGCATTGCTGTCTATACTTATTTTTTTTATTTCATTGTAAGTCCCGGTATCCCAGAATTTGAAGGATTTGTCTTTACCTCCTGCTGTTGCCAGGATGGAGCCGTCGGGATTGAACCTGATTTTTTTAATATAATTTCCATTATGCGGATTTATTGTTTTTAATTTTTTTCCCGTTTCCGCGGATAGAAAGTTCAGATAAATTTTTGCGTACACAATAAGCTTTCCGTCCGGACTTATATCAAGTTCCTGTCCGCCCACGGGGGCAAGTTCTTTAACGAATCGTTTTTTACTCTCTATATACATTTCCGCCTGCTCAATTTTTTCTTCCGAATCTTCATAATCCTTTATTGTCATAAATATGGCCAATGCCTTTTCATATTCCTTATCTCTTAACATCTTCACTGCCTGATAATATTGATCCCGGGTAATTAATGCATTTACTATTTTTACCTGATTCTGCGAATCCTTGTAATTTCCCAAAGATTTAAATAATGATAACGCCCGGGGGTATTTATTCTCTTTTTTATATTGTATTGCCATATTATATCGTTTTAATTTTTCCTCTTCCGTTGCTGCTTTCGTTTTTTCTTCATCCAGGAGTGCCATGGCTTTTATTTTTTGTTCTTTTGCATCTTTATAATCACCAAGTTTTTCCAGCAGATCAATCGCTTTTTCATATTTTGATTCAGTAATATACTTTAATGCTGTGCAATAATCCTGTTCGATTCTTTCTTCTAATGATTTTTTTTCATATTCTGCTTTTTCGATTTCGTTCAAAGTTATTGGAACAATCAAAAAACTCAGAATAATGACTGCAATAATAGTCTTGATGAACCACGGTGTTTTTTTATTATCGGATTTTTCCCTTTGTGTGAAAGATCTTACTCCTTTTCCTGTACTGTAATCCCATAAATCCTTATACAATTCCTTTGCACTCTGATACCGGTTCGTATAATCGGGTTCAATCATTTTTTCAATTATCGCGGTAAATTCTTGTGAAATGGTAACGTGAGGGCGGAAATCAATACGCATGTGCTTTTTTTCCATTAGTGCCGGATCTTTGTGAGAAAGAAGGTGGATAAGTGTTGCTCCCAGGGAATAAATATCCGTGCCGGGGAGAGCACGGCCTTCATATTGTTCTATCGGCATATAACCAAAGGTGCCAATTATTGTAGATCCCCCTTGCTCCATATTGAGTAATTTATCCCGGACTGCTCCGAAATCGATCAAATATATCTTCTCCGGAGGAACAAAAATAATATTAGAGGGTTTGATGTCACGGTGAATAAGTGGTGGTGAGAAATTATGCAGATAATCGAGGATGTGGGTCATCTTCAAAGCGATCTGCAGGACCTCTTTTTCAGTAAAGTGTCTTCCTTCTGCTAATAATTGTGCCAGGTTTTTTCCTTCTATAAATTCCTGCACAAGGTAGAGCTTTGTATCCTCTTTTGTTTCCAGGGTAAAAAAATCTATAAAATCGGGTATAAAAGGATGGTCGATAGTATTTAAAATCTTTGCTTCCCGTTCAAAAAGTTCAATACTCTTCCATTTGTCTGCTTTTTTCAGAGAAAGATATTTAATGACACACTTCTTTTGTGTTTTTTGATCGAGGGCGAGGAATGTTTCTGCAAATCCTCCCTGGCCAATCTTTTTTAGAATCTTATATTGTTTATTTAAAATAAAATTCTTTTCCATTTACAACTTCCCCCAAATCCGGCTTCCGACTATTTGACATATTATGTGTAAAAGTATAATTGATAGCCCGGCTCCTGCCAAATTTTTTTTTTGTTCACATCTATTAAAATTGCGACATAATTACGTACTGTCAGGGAGATGCTTTACCTGCTGATAAAAGCTATTTTACGAAAGTAGCAAGAAATCCGGTTTGTATTGATATAATTAAATTTCAGCTTTTTTATATTGAATTTATACGACTAAAATCCGAACATCTGTCGATAGATTTAGATATAGAAAAATTATTTGGAGGTTTTAATGAAATTAAAGTTGTATTTTGCCATGATTATTTGTGTTTTTTTGGTTTTTTCTTGTGTCTCCAGTCCTCAACCGGCTAAAGACGTCGTTATAAAATTACTTGCAGTTGATGCTCAACTCGAAACTGATATGGATTTGGTTTATGAGGAATCAGCAGAATGTGTCGGCTGGTGGTCAAGTCCGAATGACATTATCACCTGGGACCTTAATATTGAGGTTGCAGGTAACTATCAAGTCCAGGTTGTTGTCTCTTGCGACCCCCAATTTCCAGGCTCTACAGTAGGAGTGACAATAGGGGATCAAAAAAAGACATTTATCATGCCTGATACAGGTGCGTGGTCTTCATATTCATATGTTGAAGTAGGAACATATGCGCTGGAAGCAAAGTCTTATAAACTTGCTGTACAAGGTGTTACATTAATAAACCGGTTTTACGGCAATCTTCAGAGAGTTGTATTAACTAAAATATAATTCGGATGATCCTTGTAAAAAGGTTATCATTTTTTAAATAATGTTGATGAACTGATACGTCCTCGTTTATTGCATTTTGCCATGGAATAGTGTACATTCCGGTATCTTTTTTATAAAATTTTAATTAATCCATATTGAATTTGAAAGTATATAAATCACGATTATGATATAAAAAAATATGTCTATTATTTTAAAGATTACGGAGAAGAAATAGAATGTTGATAATGTTACAAATGTGATTTTATTATAAAAATAATATTTTAAGGAGGAAATTGATAAAATGACTAAAAAATTATTCTTAGTTTTGCTTTGTGTGTTATTCAGTGTCGTGGGTTTTTCTATTAGCGCACAGACACTCGGCGATGTAGATGAAAACGGCATAATTAATGTTTTAGATGCGCTTCTGATTTCCCAATATTACGTAAATCTTAATCCGCCGAATTTTAATCCTGCTTATGCAGATGTAAATTGCAGTAATTCTATTGATATTGTGGACTCATTGCTTATATGCCAATTATATGTCGGACTTCTTCCTGATTTTCCATGCACCCTAAGTACACCTGTACCTACTACTGTTTCTACTCCTGTACCTACGACGGCTCCTACTACTGCAACTTCAACGTTCCATATATTCCTCCTCCTTGGCCAATCAAATATGGCAGGATACCCGACAGCCCAGGCTGCGGATAAAGTGGAAAACAGCCGCATTCGTGTATTGGGGTTCGACAATTGTAGTGCTACCGGCCGGCAGACGGATCAATGGGATACTGCACAGCCTCCGTTACACGAATGTTATCAGGGTGCCATAGGCCCGGGAGACTGGTTTGCCAAGACGATAATAGACCGCTATCCTGCCGGAGATACCATCGGTCTCATTCCGTGCGCCATTAGCGGTGAAAAAATCGAAACATTCCTGAAGAATGGAGGCTCTCGGTACAGTTGGATTATCAACCGTGCGAGGATCGCTCAGAATGCAGGCGGAGTTATCGAAGGCTTCCTTTTTAATCAGGGTGAATCGAATAACGGCGATACCAGCTGGCCTGGTAAAGTGAATACCTTTGTGAATGATTTAAGAAATGATCTGGGAATCGGAAATGTTCCTTTCCTTGCTGGTGAGTTGCTTTATAGCGGGAGCTGTGCCGGACATAACGTCTTAATAAATCAGCTGCCGGGAATTATTTCAAATTGCTATGTCGTTTCCGCGAGCGGCCTTGTCGTGGATCCGGCAGATACACAGTGGAAACTCCACTTTGGTCACGATTCACAAGTCACCTTTGGCCAGCGTTATGCTCAGAAGATGATCCAGGCCCTTGGTTTATAGACCGTCAAGTGTCTTTGAATGAGGGACCTCATTAATACCCCGAATTCGGGCAATTAAAACTTATACAAAGAAGAAACACACGCTGTCGTATAGAACGGCAGCGTGTGTTTCTATAATAGATTATATTCCCGCCACGGGAATCCTGCCATACAATTTACTAACAAAAGGAACTTTTATCTGTTATCACCCTGTTTGCTCGTATCAAATAACGACTCCGGGAATACTTTAATAATTATTTTTCGTAGAAGCCATGCACCAAATCCGCATAGAAATCCGAAGAACATTCCTGCGATGATATCGCTTGTATAGTGTACATTAAAGTAGATCCGGGAAAAGGAGATGAGTAGTGCAGCAACCAAAACAATAATTGATATACGTTTTTTCCTGAGCATAAGTGTGAGTGCGATTGCCGCTGCAAAAGAGGATGATGTATGACCGGATGGGAATGAATATTCTATGGGGGGGTTGATCTTAAGAATGATTTCTTTGTTTTCAGTATATGGCCGAGGTCTTTGAATAAAAGGCTTAAGACTTATGTTTATGATTATGAGGGAAAAAATAAGGGCTGCGGCGGTTATAATACCTGCATCCCTGTATTTTTTTTTAAATAATAGAATTAATGTGATAATAATCCAGACAGCACCGATTTTACCAATTGTTGTAAAAAAAAACATAATCTGGTCGAGTATAAAAATATGCGGAACATGACTAAAAATATTCAGAATCGCTGAATCTAAGGAATATATCACATAGATCATTTTTATGTTATCATAGCGTATGTACCCTGGAAGAGTCAATATATCACAATTGGGAGGAATGTTCACCCCGGTAAGCTCCCGTTTTCCTATAGCATATATTTTGAAACATCATTGAATCGCGCTTCGATGCAGGTAAAGGCATCGACAATGACCGGATCAAAATGTTTTCCTCTTTCCTGTAAAATAATGTTATAACTCGTTTCATGAGATAACGCCTCTTTGTACGGACGTTTTGTCCGTAGTGCATCGTATACATCGGCCAAAGCCATCATCCGTGCCGAAAGGGGAATCTCATCTCCCTTTAAGCCCAGGGGATATCCTGTTCCATCCCATTTTTCATGATGGCTATAAATGATTTTAATCGCAATCTTCAGAAATGACTGGAATTTCAATTTTTTTTCCGCTTCTTTCAGTACCTGGGCCCCGTATTCACAATGTTTTTTCATTTCCTCAAATTCCTGAGGTGTGAGTTTTTCCGGTTTATTAAGGATTTTATCCGGAACCCCGACTTTCCCGATATCATGAAGGGGTGCCGATTTTAATAAATCATTAATATATGTATTATCAATATACTTTTTGTAGAGAGAATGTTTTTTTAATTCAATGGCAAGCAATTTAACATAGAGGGCTGTTCTCTCCAGATGCTTGCCCGTCTCAATATCACGAATTTCAGATAGATATGCTAATGCAAATATGGTGGCATCCTGTGTCTGGATAAGTTCCTCATCAGTTCGTTTTTGACGTTTGTGGGCATTAAAAAAAATGATGAAAAGCAGCAAATAAAGCACTATTCCGGTAATGGTCATTATTATCCAAATTAAAATGATATTTTTATTAATTTGTTGAGTAAGTTTTTCATTTTTTTCAAAGAGTTCTATTACTCCGATAGTCCGGTTCTCATATAAAACCGGTATATATATTTCTAAAACCAGTCCGGATAAATTTTCATTACTATATTCCTCTGTTTCCCCTGCACGTGATAACTTTTGGCTGACAACGCCATTATTCAATGCATGAAACAATTCCTGATTCTCCGGGAAATTTTTTCCTATAAGATCTTTTTTATCACTCCAGAGTATTGTTCCTTTATTATTCCACACTTTTATTCTGAAAATTGATTTATTGGATAATAATTCCCGGAAAATTAGTTCTACTTCAAGTGGTATTGGATCCTCCACGGATTTTTCAAAGAATGAAAAAACCTCTTCATGGTGGTTAATATGAATTTCTACTAAAGACGGATACATCTCCACATGTAATTTTATATAATAAGTATTTAATTCATGGGATATGGTTAATGCACTAATTATTATGCAAATGGCGATTATTATTGACGTAATAATTGAAAATTGCAGCATGACATTATTCTTTAATTTAGCCATAAGAGAAAGTATAAAAGATATAGCGTGTAAGTCAATAAAATCGGATATGTATTAATATAATATGTGGAATCTAAAACTTCTCCCCTATCGCTTTTTTTCCTCTTTTAAACCCATGTTGTGTATGTATATAAAAACCCCACTTACCCTCCTGTTTGTTACAATTTATTACATTTATGAAAAATTCCTGAAACCTCTCTTTGCTATGTTCTAAACAAGAAAAGCAGACAGACTGTCTGCAAAACACTTTTTACAAGGAGGGTTCATATGAAGAACCGGATTTTAGTAATGAGTATCATAGTTGTTCTTATAGCCATTATTATTGGTTTGGGATCGTGTGTGGGAAGTCATGGGAAAAAAAATATAATTGCTCATGGTTTCCATGAATTTATTCTTTTTAAACTTAAAACTGAGTTAAACCTCACCGACGCGCAAAGCGAAACCCTGAAACAAATAGCGGAAGAAGTAAAAGAAAAAATGAAAACACTTCATGGAAACAAAGAAGAAAATCATGAAAAAATTAAGGGATTAATCACTTCCGATTATGTATCCCCGGAAGATGTCATTGCCCTTATTGACAGCCATCTTCCCCAGGTGGAAGAGATGAAAATCTTTATGGCGCAAAAAATAGCGGAAATTCATGGGCTCCTTACACCGGAACAAAGAATGAAGCTCGTTGAATTCCTTGAAAAACAGGCAAAAGAAGGTCATGGCATGGGAAACGGATTTTTCCACTAAAAATGCAGTTTAAGGCATGATTTGTATGAAATGGGCTGCTGTCTGTTTTGCAGCAGCCTTATTTCAGTGACTTGTTATCTTTATAAGGATTAGATAAAATGAGGAATAATGAATGAGCATATTCTCATCATCGATGATGATAAAAAGTTGTGTATAATTTTATCGGAATACCTGGCAGCCTTTAATTTTAAAATTTCCTTTAAAACCGATCCTGCCCTGGGATTACAATTCCTCTGTAATAATCCTGTGGATATCATTATTCTGGATGTTATGCTCCCCGGGATGGATGGTTTTACCCTCTGCAAAAAAATAAGGGAAAAGTGGAATACTCCCATTATTATGTTGACAGCCAGGGGGGAAGTGACTGATACAATTGTAGGACTTGAAATCGGTGCGGATGATTATATGTCCAAACCCTTTGAACCGAGGGAACTCGTGGCGAGGATTTCCGCTATTTTAAGACGGCAGCACCCTGATGAAGAGCAAAGGATAAAAGAGTTCGATGATTTAAGAATCGATTTTAATAAACGTTCAATCGAGATTGATGGAAAGAGAATCGATCTTACCACCCTTGAATTCGAAGTTCTTACCCTTCTCGTCTCGCAACCGGATCGCGTATTTACCAGAGACCAGATTCAGACAAAAATTAAAGGATATGAGCTGCATTCCTTTGACAGGTCGATAGATGTTCTCATGAGCCGCCTCAGGCAGAAATTAAAGGATGATCCCGGGAATCCGAGGTATATAAAAACCATCTGGGGAACAGGATACGTGTTTATAGGAAAGAGTAATGGAACTAAAGCGAAAAACTAGGAAATCAATCTTTATAAAAATAGCTTTACTGGTGATGTGCGTCATCATAATTATTATCATCATTATTGTGGGGCTGGGAAGCCTGATTCTTCATCACAAAAGCCCTCTTAAACCGGAAAAGAGTTTTTTACAGTATGTGGATAGAATCCCGGGGGAAATCGGAATACCTCCGGAGCCGGGGAGGATAAAACAGGTAGCTGAAGATTACGGGCTTATTATCCTTTATAAAGGTCCGGAATTCGAATATGAAACGGAAAGATCCTATTCATTATCAACCAAACTCATGATTAACCTGAAAGATAATGATATGGGGATAAAAGGGAGATACCTTTATGTTTTCAGAAAAATCGGCGTTCATCAGTTTATAATAGCCAGTTCCCTCTTTTTCCGCGGAGGAATTGTCAATTTCTTCTTGTTCATTTCAATTAGCTTCTTAATAGTCCTGGTCCTTATTGTTCATCAGATTATACGAAAGATTCTTTTCCCGATAAAGTATTTAATCACGGCAGTTGATAAAGTAAAATCGGGAGATTTTTCATTCAGGGTTCCTGTAAAAAGTCAGGATGAATTGGGGAGATTAAGCGAAAGCTTTAATTCAATGACTGATATGATAAAAAAAATGATTATTGCAAAAGAAAAGCTTTTACTGGATGTGAGTCATGAATTGCGTTCACCCCTGACACGTATAAAAGTGAACCTGGAATTTATTGAAAATCAAAAAACGAAAAGAAGTCTCCAGGGCGATGTCCTGGAGATGGAAAAAATGATTATGGAAATCCTTGAGACGGAAAAAATAGATCATGATGCGGGTTCTATTATTTTTGAGGAGATGAGTATTTCTCAAATTCTCTCTGAGGTTATTGCATTGTTTAAGGACGACCGGAAACGGATAACTCTTCTTCCTCATGACTGCACGGCTGTGATAAAGATGAATGGAGTCAGAATGAAGATGCTTTTCAGGAATATTATAGAAAATGCTCTGAGCTATTCCGGGGATAATCCCGTTTCCGTTGAAATACGATGCGTGCCTCATCGGGTAATTATTTCGGTTATGGATCAGGGGCAAGGTATCCCGGAGCAGGATCTACCGTTTATTTTTGAGCCCTTCTACAGGGCGGATGTATCACGCTCAAGGAAAACCGGGGGCTATGGCCTCGGCATGTATTTATGTAAAAAAATCGCAGACCTCCACCACGGTGAAATTAAAGTACAAAGTATCTTCGGGCAAGGGACAACTGTTATCGTCTCTTTTCCCTATGAGAATTGATGATATTCCTGACGTTGATGTATCAGGGCTTACGCTTTTTGTGCTAAAAAACCTGGAGATTATAGAGGCGTTTATAAATCCCGTCATTTTGTAATAAAGAAGCATGGGTGCCTTGTTCCACGAGACGTCCTTTGTGAAGAACGAGGATCCTGTCTGCGGATGTAATTGTCGTGAGCCTGTGAGCAATAATAATTGCCGTTCTTCCGCTTAACAGCTTTTGAACCGCACGATCAAGGAGCTGCTCTGTCTCCGCATCAATATTAGAGGTTGCTTCATCCAGAATGATGACGGAGGGTTTTTTAATAAAAGCCCTCGCGCACCCCAGGAGTTGTCTCTGGCCGACGGAGAGGAGTTTCCCTTCCTCAAAAATTTTCTGGTCATATTTGTGAGTGAGTTTTTCTATAAATGTATCGGCACCGACCGCCCTGGCAGCCTCGATTATATCGTCCCGTGTAATGGCCGGATTATGTAAAGCGATATTATCCGCTATGGTTCCGGTAAATAAAAAAAGATTCTGAGGCACCGTTGCGATCTGTTTCCGGAGAGACATAAGATCGAAGGAGCGTATATCAATTCCATCAATACTGATCGTGCCCTTATTCACATCATAGAGACGATTCAAAAGGTTGATGATTGTCGTTTTGCCGCTTCCGGTATATCCGACTATGGCGATTTTTTCACTCCTTTTAATTTTCAGGGAAATATCGTGGAGTACCGGTGTGTCCTCCCGATAGCTGAAATCAACATGGTCAAAAATAATAGAACCTTGTAATGGTGTTGTGATGACCACCGGAGATTCCTTCATTTTTACCGTTATCTCCTGATCTTTCAGTTTGAAGATACGCTCACATGCTGCCATGGCAGACTGGAAGATGTTAAATTTTTCGGAAATGTCCCGTAATGGCCGGAAGAACATGTGAATATATGAAAAGAATGCGAATACTTCCCCGATTCTGACACTGACACCCAGATAAAAATGACTATAGAGGAGAATGAGTATCATGCCGGTTATGGAGATGACTTCGATAATCGGAAAATAGAGTGCGTAGGCGTGAATAACCTTTAAAAATGAGACAAGATAATTCGAATTATACTGCTGGAATTGTTTATAACTTTTTTCATTTGCCTGGAATAAACTAATTTCACGGGATCCGGTAATCGATTCCACGAGGGAAATATTTATTTTCGCGTTAGCTTCCCGTACTCCCCTGTACCC
>JAFGRV010000498.1 GCA_016934975.1 Spirochaetales bacterium
CTATTACTACTCATGCATTGTAATATAATAAAAATTCCTCCCAAAGTGACAGAAGAGGAAAAAAAACAAATTTTCACAGAAAAAGGATTTAATCTTATGCCGGAGACATTAAAACCAGTTATATTAAAATCCAACACTTTTTTTATGGGACTACATGAAATAAACAAACTGAATAGTGTTGCTACTGTAAGTAATGGTGAATTTTGCTTTCTCACGATAGATAAAAACGGATTTATTGAGGTAGAGCCAATACTCAAGGGCTTCCCGCCCCCGGAGCCGGCTAAAGACCGGGAGACCGATTTTGATGGTAAATTTATGTGGCAAAAGGAAGGGAGGGGGTTTAGAGTAATAGAGATTGAGACAAAGAAAACAGGGTATTGTCTTGCTTCTGCGAATATAAATGCCCAAATACATAATGTAATGATTATCGACAAAGAAAACAAAATTTTTTTAATTCATTTAGTAGATTATGCGGTTAAAAAACCTCCTTACACCTTTTATGTATTATATAATTTTAAAGAGGATAAAATTATTTATGAAAGTCCTTATATAAGAGGAATACTTTATTACCTAAACGATAACAAATTGCTTTGGCGATTAGGTTCGGCAAGCGGTTGGTATATGGTTGATATATATTTAAATAAATATGAACCCAATGAATTAACAAAAAAATTATCCGCTTTACAAATCTTTATTGCTGATTATGGCTGTAAGCCAATTCATGTTAAACAAAGAATATTATATGGAAGTAATAGAATAGATAATCGACCAACCTTTTTCACCGTCCGCTGGTCCGAAGATTTCGAAGAAGTGAAAGCAGAACCCATCATCCTCCAGCGGCCTAAAGGTTTATTATATAGTTCGTTCTTCTTCTCCCGGGACGGGAACTGGGGTAAAACCCACTGGATCGATCCCCCCGGCCCCATCGAAGTCCCACGACTTTTGCTTTATCATATCGACGACAAATACCCCCAAGGCTTAAGCATGCCCATCATTTGCGGATACTCAGGTAAAGAATCCCCAGGTGCATTCATGCAGCACGAGACATGGGGACCCTGTTATGTCGAACAGGACAACAAATTCCCGGACAAATTGTTTGTGTACAAACTGAATGAGGGATTGGAGCTTCTGGCAAAGCAGGCATTAAATACAATAGGCGGAAAGTAAGGATTTTTGAGGAAAATATATCCGGTTTTATTAGTTTTCCTATTACTCGTAAATTGCAGCCTGATTAAAATTCCCCCCAAAGTAACGGCAGAGGAAAAAAAACAAATTTACAAGGAAAAAGGATACAATCTTATGCCCGAAACATTAAAACCTACTATATTAAAATCAAATAAACCATTTCACGGATTACATGAAATCGACAAACCAAACAGTGTTGCTACGGTAAGCAAAGGAGAGTTCTGCTTTCTCACAATAGATAAAAACGGATTTATTGATGTGGAACCGATACTCAAAGGTTTTCCGCCACAGGAGCCGGCAAAAGATCGGGAAACTGATTTTGACGGGAAGTTTATGTGGCAAAAAGAAGGACGAGGCTTTAGAGTAATTGAGATTGAGACAAAAAAAACCGGGTATTGTCTTGCTTCGGGGAATATTCACACACAAATCCATTCTATTTTATTAGTAAATAAAGAAAAAAAACTTTTTTTAATTAGCTTAACTGATTTTTCTATACAAAAACCACCATTCTCAATAAATGTATTATATGATTTTCAAAAAAATAAAATTATTTATCAAAGTCCTTATATAAAAGGATCATTTTATTATGTGAATGATAGTGAACTTTTGTGGAGATTAGGTTCAGTAAGCGGTTGGTATTATACAGATATATATTTACAAAAAAAAGAACAAAATAATTTAACAAAAAAACTATCTGCCCTTCAAATTGTTGTTAACGAATATGGCTGCAAACCAATCCACCTGCAGCGCAGAATGCTTTATGGGTGGAATTGGATAAACAAACAAGCTACCTTTTTCACCGTCCGCTGGTCGGAAGACTTCGAGGAAGTGAAAGCCGAACCTATCATCCTCCAACGGCCTAAAGGATTGCTTGACGGGGCCTTTTTCTTCTCCCGGGACGGGAACTGGGGCAAAACCCATTGGATCGATCCCCCCGGCCCCATCGAAGTCCCACGACTCCTCCTGTACCATATCGACGACAAATACCCGCAAGGACTCAGTATGCCGATTATTTGCGGCTATTCCGGTGATGAATCCCCGGGGGCGTTTATGGAGCACGAAACGTGGGGGCCCTGTTATGTCGAGCAGGATAACAAATTCCCGGATAAATTGTTTGTGTATAAACTGAAGAGGGATTGGAACTGCTGGCAAAGCAGGCATTAAATACGATTGGCGGGAAATAAAAAGCAGTGAAACAAGTCCATCACTATTAAAAAATCCGGATTAATTATCTTTCCAGTCTACAGTGACTTTTTCATTGCCAATCTTTTCCTTTACAATTTTTGTGAGCATTAAGAGTTCCTCCTTGCAGCAGTCGATTGTTTTCCCCGCCTTAATCCGTGCCGCAAGATCATCTGCAAACTGTGTTAATGTGATTTCTCTTTTTGCCATATATTCATCCTCCTCGATTTTTAATGACAATGAAGCAAATTCATGTTGTCATTCTCATGAAATCTGATTTATACATCAGTCCGTATCATTTTAGCCAGTGCTTTATATTTTGTAAACTATGATTTTGCTGTATTTTAAGAAATCCGGATTTTAAAAGCATTATCATGAGCATAGATGTCCTTATCCATCCATAATCTTTATTTTTTATTTAACTTTATTGACACATATGTTTTCACCTGTTATAAATAATTTTAATAATTAATATAAATAAGAAATTCAATTTTACGTATTTTCCTATTAATGTTGATGGATTTTTTATTTTAACTTTCTTTGTTCCTCCGGGATACGGCGATGTAATCATCAAACCGGGGAGATGGAAAAAATCGATATAAAATCCGAATTATATTGAATAAAAAAAAACGAGGGTTTTTATATTGTTAACATATATCGATATCGAGAGAATCAAAGTAAAACACTATGATCCTGCAAACCCCATGAGCAGGCTTGTTTACAAAGACCCCAACGTATGTATCCGGTTCGATTTCGCCATTGTGGACAATAACGCGGACCCGGACAAACGGGGGCGGATAAAGGTCCGGTTCCCCCTCATCCGTCCATATGCAAGTCCGAAGCAGGAATCCGGATCCTCCCTGATGTGGGCACCCAGGTTATCGTCTGTTTTTTCAATGACTGCGCGTCCCGTCCTATTGTCATCGGTTCGGTCTACACTCCCCGGACATTACCGTCTCTTTCAGATAACGAAGGAGAGGTTCACCTTACTCACATTACAATTGGAGGTTAACGAAGTTAAACATTCTTCCGGGACAGTGGCGAATGTGAAAATCAACGACAAGGAAGCAGCGGTCCCGGGAAGCATGGTCAAGACCTGCAAAATCCTCAGTGGGGACTTTCAAAAGTGAAAGCCGGAGCGGAAGTGACTTTAAGTGTGAGTCTGGTAGATCAGTACGAAATGGCGAATGTAATGTTAACCGTGAGGGAGAGTGGGGACAGGATGTGATAATTACTATTATAAATAATATTGGAGAATCGCTTAAGAATATAAAATATACGATAACCGGGCCAGATGGAAAGGAAAAGAACGGAGATACTGGAGAGAATGGAAAGATCGAAGAGAAAAACCTGATACCCGGTAAATATAAAGTAGGGTTTACAAACAAATAGAAGTCTAAACGGAGGGATATATTATGGCTAAAGAAGAGAAAAAAAATCAAAAAAAAGAAGAAATAAAAATAATTGAAGTAGAAGGGAGTGAATTCTTTGAAAATGAGTTAACTTTTGAGACCGGGAAACAGTATAAAGTTGTTGTGATTCCGGAAAAATTTGTTTTTTCGTTATAAGATTTCAAATTTAATCACAGACATTTTTATGCATCAAAGAAAACAAACCGGGAGCCATTGTTATTTTTCCGGATAGTAATCACTGTTCCCATAAGAATAGTAGAAATCCAATAAGCATGAACATGGTACTATAATAAAAATCTTTATATACGTATTTTCCCAGGGAGCTATAATGGCATTAATAAGAAGATTAGATGAAACCAATTATTATAATAAAGAAAATGTAAACTATAGTACGATTTTTTATCCCATAGATAACTATAGCATTCCTGAAAAAATAATTGACCTGTCGGATGAACATCATTTCATACTTATCCCTCTTATCGGACAGTATGTCAGGACCGCTGATGAAACCGGCCCATTTTGTCAAACATTTTATTGTGGAAGAACCAGCGGTTGTATGATCTACAATTATCATGTTTTATCATTATCCGGGGAAAAAGATCCAAAGGATTTGTATATACGTTTTTCCCGGGGAGAAAATAACAGCTATTACCGGGAACTCCGTTATCCGAACCATACCCGGGCTCATGTAACCTCATTCAGAGAGAGTAAAAACTATAACTATATTGAAAAATGTGCTACCACAATTCCGGTTAATGTGGAAAGTTGTTATCCCGAATTAGCTAAATACAGAAAACACTTTGATTATTATAATAAGGATTTTACTAAAAAAGAAGATTATATTGATAAAGTCCCTTCTTCTGATCGCGGCAGAATCGACAAATTAGAACAGGAAGCGGAAAACCCGGAACAAGTAAAAAAACGTTTTAATATTGTCGAACAAAGTTTGTTAAAGAATAATCCGGTTATTATCTCTACGGGGCTCAGTTCGAATACCGGACATTTTGTCGATATTACAGGATTTTGTTATATACAAAACGAACTCTGGCTTCTTATTGCCGATCCTTCAGGTGGTTGGAAATATTTTTCAAAAGAGGCAAAAAATAAACATTTAAGCGCTGTTTTTAAAGTCTGTCCTGAAAAAAATATAAATGCCTTAACAACAGCAGATTGTAAAGACAAATATACTCTTATTATGATTAAAAGGGGAGACTGGGTCCTGGCACAGGCAGGATTATACTTATTAAAAGCAAAAACATTTCTCTTAGAAAATCTAAAGTTTAAAGATAGTTCTCAGCCAAAGGTTTTTTTAGATTATTTTTATACGGATTCAGGGGGTTCGGCAACACACTGGGGCGGTCGTCTTTCTTATTCCATTATCAATAAATTTCCCGCTCCCGCGGAATTAATAAAGAGTTCCTATTCTCATTCACTTTTTTTCCCCATTGAATTATACAAAGATACTCCACCCAATCCTGTTCATTACTTTTATAATAACGAGACAACCCCCGGGGGATATTATCCCCTGGGATTCCAGAAAAATCTTCATGGCGGCATCCATCTTCATCCTCCTTATAGCGGAGAAAAACCCTACCCGGTCCGCGCGCCCCTGGATGGTTATGTAATGGCAGCACGAATTATTCAACCGGAAAAACATGAAATAGAGGGAGGAATTTTGTCGTATTTCGGAAATTATAC
>JAFGRV010000499.1 GCA_016934975.1 Spirochaetales bacterium
ATAACGAGGGTTCTCCCGGATTTTGAGATCCATATCCAGGAGCTCAAAATCCGGGAGCCTCATTCCCGAGAATCATTCCCAATTTTTCCGCGGCTCTTTGAGCTTCCAGACAAAAACTTTCATACCTCGCTTCCAGAAGCTGGGGTGAAGGATTCCCATCGGATTCTATGGATAAATACGGGATTCTCTCCGTTCCATTAAATCCGGGCAATACTAATTCCTTACCAAGAGTCTTAAAAATATTTTTTTTCATCTCGACATTGCCGTGGGGAAGAAAGTTTACATCGGCAAAACGGGTCTGCATGCAGCCGAAGGGCCCCGCATGTACGATAGCACAATATTCCGTGAGTACATCCCGGATCGTAAGACCGATGGACAGTCCATGCTCCCCGTCGCAATCACTCGGGAAAAAATACTCTGCATGCTTAATAAGATCATCCACATCTATCATTTCCGGTTTATAAAGTCCGGAGAGGGAGAGTATGTTCTTTATCTTTTTCTCGACAAACCGCTGTGTTTTAATAGAAAGAAAGGATTCAAGCCAACCGGTAAGAGTAAACCGGGGCTCTTTTACTTTCTGTTCGATTAAAAAATTTGCATAGTAAAGAATTTCCGCCACCGGGGATGTGGTGACCGCGAAACCTGCTTTTGTCAGTCTTTCGGCGATATATAAATTCGAAAAAGAATCCCGCCTCACAAAGATTTCACCGGTAAGGGCTATCTTCGCGACCCGTTTAAAGGGAATTCGCAAAGGGATTTCTTTTAAACGGTATGCGGTTTTATACAATTGTTTGTATATTTCTTTTGCAGAAGCATGCTCCAGAGCCTGGTAGATGGCTTTTACCTCTTCATCAAAAATTCGCATCCCCGTCTCTCTATCCTGAGCACACACATAGAGTGCACTTTTAATATCTTCGAGTACATCGGAGATATTTAGTGCTTTCCATGCATTGAAATTAAAGGTGGTACTGAATCCGGCAAAACGTTCTTCCATTCCCAGGTCCAAAAGAGCGACATTTTCTATTTTATTTTCTTTAAGATATTGATTGATATAAACATGATATTGCCCGAGACGGCAGTGCCCCGAGGCTTTGGGAACAAAAAGCATAAGTTTGTCATTTTCATCTTTCTTGTCACGGTATTTAAGGTATTTTGCGAGGGCCCCGATTATCAAAATCAGGGGAAGACACTCTTTACCGGTAGTAATATTACGGCCGAGATGCAGAGTCTCACTATCCGAAGGCGGAAAAGCTTCCGCCCGTATTCCTTGCCGTCTCACCACCGCGGCAAAGGCTTCCGAGCTTAATACACCCATTTGAGGAACAAGCATTTTCACTTCCGGGTGTACCGGCTTGAATTGCTCACCTTTCGAATCCACATAGACCACACCATGGTGCTCGAATTGTATCCGGGCCAATCGAAAATTATTCGTATTCCCGTCGGGAAACTGGTGAGGATGACGAACTATTTTCCGGTAATTGGCGATAATATCAAGAAACGCTTCGATCCGGGTGTTGATGCCGGCATCTGCCGTATGCTCATCGAGTTCCAGGGCAAGGGAAGGTTTTGTCCCCATGATCCCCCTGAAATAGGGCAGAATAAAGGAATCCGGTCCGCAGAGAAAATTAGTGATAAAAACACCGAATAACTGAGGATCTCTTTTCACCATCCGGGCGACACGTAATATACGCTGCCCTGCTTCCCATGTCATAAAATCGGCATATTCTTTGTCGATGGGTTCGTTCTCATAATCTATCATATCATAGGGAATAACAGTGTACCCCCTGCTCGTAAACTTTTGGGGCACGCCCTTGTTCGCTTTCGATGAATATGCATTATATGGCCGCCCGAACAGAACAATAACAATCTCATCCGGATGAAGCCGAAGCTCCTGCATGAGTTTGCCAGCCTTTTCTTTACATGAATTCCCGAAATCGTACTGGGCTTTCACTCCTTTAAAAAATGCCCTCTTTGATTTTTCTTTGGAAAATCCCAGCATTTTACCGACTGCCAGAAACGGGCGTAAACCTTTTTCCCATCCCCCATTAAAACTGATTGTCGGGGACATAATTTTATCCCGGACAGTCTCAAATATTTGACGTAAATAGAACCCTTCACCCCTGCTGAAATTACAGGTGGAACAGAAATCCCGGCGTTTTATGCCCCCGGGGACATAGAGTTCCTTTACATGGGGAATAAAGAAATAATCAATCTCATCTTTATTCGCAAGCATACTTTTAAAAAGACCGATTGAGATATGAGCCGGATAGCACATCGAGGTCTCCAAATGGGCGGAGACCTTCTCTGCCATGGTATCCGAAAGAATGAGCCTGCATCCCAGGGCGGAAAAAAATCCGTGATATAACGGATACAACCGCAGGGTGATAAATGACTGATTCAAACCGATAACCGGCTGCGATTTCGTTTTCTCCTTTTGAAGGATCTCCCGGTCAAACATAAGCTTATTCCGGAGTAAAATATAATCCTTCCCTGAAGAGTTTTCGGATGTATTATAACGGATATTATAATAACGGCTGCAGACCCCGCCAAAAGGATAAAGATTCCCCCCGATTCGAATCCTGTTAATTGAACATTTCAGATCACATTTTTCTTTTCCCCCTGTACACACAAAGGGATTCTCGTAGACTACTTTATGTGAAATAATCTCCGGAAGAGAGAATTTTTTACGTTGCATGATATTGTGGTTGATGCGGTTTTTAAGTTCAAGTGCCACACCGAAGGCCCCCATCAACCCCGGGTCGGGAGGCACAATAACATGTCTTTTTAATATTCCCGCCATTGCATAGGGAACCGCTTTATTGTAACAGACACCCCCTTGCACAAAAATCTTTTTTCCCACCGGACGATTCCCTTTTACCCGGTTTATATAATTAAAACAGATTGAATAGACTAATCCCGCTAAAATATCATTCCCGGATACTCCTTCATGGATTGCATTTTTAATATCGGAAGATATAAAAGCCGAACATTGATCATTAAAATTCGGCGGCTTTTGTCCTTGCAGAGCACCTTCTGCAATATCCTCTACTCTCACACCAAGGGTTTCTAATGCAGACTCTTCTAAAAAAGAACCGGTGCCTGCGGAACACGCCTGATTCATGGCATAATCCGAGGGCACGGAATTGGTAATAGCGGTATATTTTGCATCCTGACCGCCAATTTCAAAAATCGTATCCACATCATTACTAAAATAAAGTGCTGCCGTGGCATGAGCAATAATCTCATTTATAATGCCCTCTGTCCCCGAATAAAGTCCGGCGATTTGCCTGCCCGAACCGGTAACACCGATACCTTCGATTAAGACGGGGATCCCGGCAAGCTGATCGAGTAATGCTTTGTAGCACTCACCCGAGGCTTTTACCGGATCACCATTCGTACGCAGATACACCGACCCAAGAATTGCATCATCCTGTTCTCTTAACAACACTGCTTTGGTCGTTGTCGATCCCACATCCAGACCGATAAAACATTTATCCCCGGATCGGACATCACCTCGTTTCATGGTATTAAAAGTCACGAGGGATTGATACGTTAAAAGAGGCTCAAGATAGCTGAACCTCGATTGTTCCGGTTTAAAGTAAGTATTATTTTTCGGGGAACCTTTTGCCAGGGCTGCCAGGGCCGCGCCCAATGCCTCAAAACAGGTAGCTTCCTCGGGTATATGAATATCATTAAATTCATGTTTCAGATACTTCACAACTGCATGATTTTTTGAAGTTCCACCGACAAGGAGAATTTTTTGACCGGGAGTCTTTTGCAGCGACTCGCTTAATTTTCCGGCGATCATTCTACATAATCCTGCCGTGACATTTGCAATAGATTCGCCCTTATTTAATGCATGGGTACAGTCTGATTTACAAAACACAGTGCAGCGGCCGCTTAATGTATAGGGATCCCCTTCCATACCAAGTTCTACCGCGGTATCTATATCAAGATTCATTCTCCGTATCTGTTGAAGAAAAAATTCACCGGTCCCGGAGGCGCATTTATTACCTGTTGAGATACCGCAAATCTTATTATCTTTGCCGAGTAAATAAACCATAAAGGTTTCTCCCCCCGCGGACACAAGGGTAGTAAATTTTTTCTTTTCTTTATTTGATACGTATTCAAGAGCATATTCAACAGCTTCAGGTTCTGTTATTGATTTCAGATTGATAAGTTCACGGAATTTTCGTCCTGTCACCAATAACAAGGAGGTATCATCTATATCCAGTTGACTCATAATATCATGGAAACCCTGTTTGGGATTTCCATGATGAGGAGTGCTGATAACTTTATTTATTGTTATTGCCTCAGGGTGTGTTGTATCACTCACAATGTTTACAGCAGTAATCGTCGATGCCCCCAGACAAATACCATAAGAGTGTTTTTTTCCGTTTTTTATAGAATGCATTATGTCATACCTTCCTCAGATTTTACTCGTGCTTTGAACCCATATTTTTTAATCCTTCATTGTTTACACGGATTTCAAACATCATTAATTTTCCGGTCAAAGCGTAAGTGTTTTGACACGTTATCCATTTTTAAAATGTATTTAAAATATCACGGTCGAAACACTATATCTTTTTTAACATTATTTATCCAAAATATAAAGTACTCTCTATAATCATTTTTGATATGAAACGCTTTTTCTCGCGCATGATAAGATTATTTCAGTGAAAGACCACCTGTAAAGTCCGTTCACGGAACGGCCGTTCCGTGAACGGAGGTGAATTTCTTTTGTGATTATTTTTATTATCTTGTTTTTGTCACGGAGATTCTTAATTATAAAATTTCACTTACAGCCTCACTAAAATAATTTCCCTGTGAATAATCTATCCCAAGTTCAACAACCTTCTCCAGAATCTCCGCAGATTGAACATACTCGGCAATAACCTTGGCGCCGATACTATGGGAAAAATTGGAAATGGAACGGGCGATCTTAAAACTGTTTTCATCTGTAGTAATAT